>JBDKUB010000278.1:0-6003 GCA_039679915.1 Anaerolineaceae bacterium | reverse complement strand
GAGCAATCCAATCATGGCCAGAGCTGTGTAAACCCTGAATATCGGCCAGGATCCTCTCACCACCAGGAATTCAGAGATAAATCCGTTCAAACCGGGCAATCCCAATGAAGCCATCGAGGTAAAGATCAAGATGCCGCCATATACCGGCACCAGGGGGAATAACCCTCCAAAATCATTCAGATTACGGGTATGAGTACGTTCGTAAATCACACCTACCAGAAAGAACATCCCTGCCGCCGAGAGCCCATGGTTGAACATTTGTAGTACCGCACCATTCAAAGCGATATTAGCATTCTCGGTGCCAATGGCGTGTGCCGCAGCAGCAATTCCCAGCACTACAAAACCCATATGGTTGACCGATGAATATGCAACCAGGCGTTTGAAATCACTTTGCCCATAGGCAGCAAAAGCCCCAAATATGATCGCCATGACCGCTAAAAAGCCTAATGCACCGGCGTAATGATTCGCTTCTACCGGATAAAGGGGAAGCACAAATCTCAAGAAGCCATAGGCACCTAACTTCAATAAAACACCTGCCAAGATCATGGAACCGGCCGTGGGTGCTTCAGTATGTGCATCGGGCAGCCAGGTGTGAAAAGGCCAAACCGGAACTTTGATTGCAAAAGCAATGGTGAAAGCCCAGAATGCAATGGATTTCACTGTGCCAATCGATAAGCCAAATAACGGCTTATCTAAAGTCGGCCAGATACGATATAAGGTCACAAGGTCGAATGTGTTTCCAACTACGCCTATCATCTGAATTGCAAGCAACAATCCTAATGACCCTGCCATGGTATAAATCAAGAACTTGAACGAAGCATAAGTGCGGGCTGGCATCTTTCTTCCACCCCAGATTTCCCGCTCGCCTTTCTCGCTGCCCCATTGATTGATTATAAAATACATGGGAACCAATCCAAATTCCCAAAATACAAAGAATATGAGAAGGTCGAGCGACAGAAATACACCTAGCATTCCCATTTCCAATAAAAAGAACAAGATCATGTAAGACTTTACTCTATCTTTGATCGAGAATGAGGCAAGAATGGAAAGGGGAGTGAGCAACGTGGTAAGCAATACCATCGTCAATGATATGCCATCCACACCCAGGTGAAATGAAGAATTAATCGCCGAATACCACCCATAAACTTCCTGGTATTGAAAACCAGCCAGCGATCGATCGAACCCAAACCAAAGCACTATCGTAAAAGCTAGGGGGAAAATACTCAACACCAACGAAGCCCAGCGGATCAAATTTTCCTGTTCACGAGGCAGAATAAAAATGATTACGGCGGCTACAACTGGACTGAATAAAATCAGTGAGAGCAAGTGACTGCTGATAAAATCCATCATTCGCTCCTAACCTAAAAAGGTTTAAGGACAAAAAAATAGAAGAATAATGCGCTGAATACTATCACGCTCAACCCGAACATCATATATTGCTGAATCTTCCCGGTTTGAATGGGGCGTAAATCTTGACCGATCTGTTTTACGCTGTTGCCAATTCCATCTCCGAAAAATTCATTGATAATCGGTTTATCGATTTTGTTGCGGAAAAAGTTCCCAATAATTCCGACAGCCTGCGCAACCTTATGCAAGAAGCCATCGATAACCTTTCGATCCATCCATAATGAAGTAAAGGTTTCCGCAAACCAAAAGGCTGGTTTTACAAACAAGAAATCATATAACTCATCGAAGTAATATTTATTCTTGAGTACTTTATGAACCGGACCAAGTGCTTTTTCAACCGGGTCGGGTGCATTAGCAGGAATGTCTCGATAAACAGTCCAGCCTAATGCAAGACCTCCAAGCGCAACGACTAAAGAGGTTATAAGCGGCCAAGGGCTAAACTCGACACCTACGGGATGTTCGAGTAAAGTCCCTCCTACGAACTCATGAAACCAGTTCGGTATCAATCCACCAAGCAGCGGAAAATGTTCGGGAATTCCCACCCAACCAATACCAATTGCAAATACAGCCAGGATTACCAATGGAAAAGTCATCGTCCAGGGAGTTTCTTGAGCATGATGCGCAGCTTTAGTGCGAGGCTCACCTAAGAAGGTAAGCGTGATTTGGCGCATGGTATAGAATGCAGTCAATAAGGCAGCTATTGCCAGTGTAAGGAAAACTGCCCAATGCCCATGTCCGAATGCGTCTGCTAAAATTTCGTCTTTCGACCAAAAACCGGCGGTGATAAGTGGAAAACCCGATAATGCAAAACCACCTGCCAGGAATGTCCAAAAGGTAATCGGCATTTTCTTTCTCAACCCCCCCATATTGAACATGTTTTGAGGGTCGATTGAATCGTCGGTGTGCAGTACACCATGTTCCATGCCATGGATTACCGAACCAGAACCCAAGAACAACAATGCTTTGAAGAAAGCATGGGTAATCAAGTGAAAGGTCGCTGCAACATACGCACCGATACCCAATGCTGCCATCATGTATCCCAACTGCGAGATCGTCGAGTAAGCCAAAACCCGCTTGATATCATTTTGCGCCAACGCAATCGTTGCGGCAAATAATGCAGTGAAAGCCCCAATGAAAGACATGACCATCATGGCCGACGTTACTTGACCACCTTCCTGCATGCCCGCAGAAATAAGTGGAAAAACTCGAATGGACATGTAAACACCGGCAGAAACCATGGTTGCTGCATGGATCATTGCCGAAACCGGGGTAGGACCTTCCATCGCATCGGGCAGCCATACATGCAACGGCCATTGCGCTGATTTACCCACCGCGCCAATGAACAACAACAAGCCGATCAGCCCTGATGTCGATAATCCCAAAATGCCGGAAGGCGTTGTAGCTAATGTGTGCAACGTTGCTTCGTTATAAAAGATATCGCGGTAATTCAATGTACCGGTTTGGGCATATAAATAGACGACCCCCAATAACATAAACACATCACCCACGCGAGTCGTCATAAACGCTTTGATCATGGCTGCCCGAGCGGATGGTTTTCCATACCAGAAACCTATTAGCAAGTAGGAACATAACCCCATGATTTCCCAACCTACGAACAAAGTAAGCAGGTTGTCGGAAACCACCAAGGTATACATACCAAAGGCGAATAAACCAATGAAAGCAAAAAAGCGCGAGTACATTGGTTCGATCGAGGGAACCCGATGTCGATGTCCATTTTCGTCTATAACCGTAGCGCCATGTGGCTGTAAACCGGGTCGGTCGTGGTCGCCTTTGGGCTGTCCATAATTATTGTAACCAACACTATAGATGAAGATCATCAGTATCGTCCAGGCGACAAAAAAGAGCGTAACGGCTGAAAGCGGATCGATTTGCACGCCTATATTGAACCATTTATCACCAAGGGGTAACCATTTATAGGTCGATACAATTGGGTTCTTTCCCAATTCCGGCGTATTTACTGCTTGCCAAAAGACCGCCATGCTCCCAGCCCAGGAAAGTAACGCTGCACCGATGGCTATGCTATGACTAAGCCCTTTGTTCTTATTAGTTAGCAGTACTATTAAGAAAAAAGCCAGGATCGGCGGTAAAGGTATTAGCCAGACCAAGGTTTCAATCGTCATCCAACCTCCAATAATCTCGATGTCTCTTTCTTAACTAGCGAATAAGTATCTAAAATAATTCATTTCTATAATTAGAATTTCAGCATATCGATATCTTCGGCGACTATCGTATTCCTCTTCCTGTAAACGGAAATAATTAGCGCCAACCCGACAGCAACTTCTGCAGCAGCTACAGCTAAGACAATGATGGCAAATACCTGCCCATTAATGGCTTCAGGATTGAGATAACGCCAAAATGCCACCAGGTTGATATTGACCGAATTCAACATTAATTCAATGCCCATTAATATGGCAATCGCATTCTTCCTTGCCAGAACACCAAACAGACCAATCGCAAAAAGAGCGGCAGCAAAGATTAAATACCAGGATATTGGGATCATGCAACCTCCATTATTTTTTCTGCTCCCGGGCAACCATAATAGCGCCAATTAAAGCAGCTACCAATAATACTGACGCTACCTCAAATGGCAGTAAAAATCCATTGGGAGAAACTAATCCAACACCAAGTTGTCTTACCGAGTCAGTTGTAGCGGGTATGGTTGGAGCCGTCGTTTGGAATCGCTGCCAATGAGTCAATATCCAGGTTATACCGGCAAACATAATCAAAGCCAGGATTCCGCCCCCCCACCAATTCGAATTTAACTGCGCTCCGCTATCCTTGGCTACCCGCCGGGTTAACATTATGGTAAATATCATGAGGATAGCAATTGCACCTATATAGATAACAACCTGTGCAACAGCCAAAAATCCTGCATCCAGCATGACGAAAAATACCGCAATCCCGAAAAATACCAATATGAGCCACAAAGCTGCATGGACCAAATTCCGGCTGGTGACCACTTTAATGGCAGCAAACAATGTGATAACCGCATTGATAATAAATATGATTTGTAAGGGTGTCATGAACACACTCCACCTTTATGATTGAGAAGTTGTTGCCGGCGTTGATGCTGATGTCGAAACGATTGCATCGGGTCTGGCAATTGGCCGGGGTTCCGCCACTCTGGGTGTCTCTTTCTTGCTGCGTTTTCGCAGTATCATAACTGTAATCCAGGCAATAACAATATTGGCAGCCAACAGCACCCCATTGTAAACCAGCGCTGGAACATTTGTCATCAACTTATCCAATATAGCTGTCACCATTAATAAAGCTAACGATAAGGGGGTTAGTAACTTCCAATTGAAATTCAGCATCTGATCGATACGAATCCGTGGCAGCGAATATTTCACCCACATGATCACCCAATACATAAAATAGGCTTTGATAAAAAACCAAAATATGCCTACGATGGGGTAAGTCATCGCTCCAATACCTCGCCAGCCGCCCAAAAATAAAGAGGCAAAGATACCACCAAAGGTCAAAGCATGTAGTAATTCTCCAGCATAGAACATACCGAATTTCATACCGGTATATTCGATGTGAAACCCGGCAACTATCTCCGATTCTCCTTCAGCAATATCGAATGGTGCCCGCCCAAGTTCCGCAATCAATGAAATCAAAAAGATTACGGCTGCCAGCGGTGCGGCGACAATATACCAGATGTTTTGTGAAAGGATTATCTGATTCAACTGCATGGAGCGCGCCATCAGTACCGGAATAAGCAAAGATATAACCATCGGTATTTCGTAGGAAATCATTTGAGCGACTTCACGAAATGCACCCAAAAGGGCGTATTTATTATTCGAAGCCCATCCCCCCATGATGATGCCCAGGCTGACAAATGCTCCGCAAGCCACCAGGTATAGAACAGCTACATTGATATCCGTTCCTACAGTAGTTGGCGAGAGAGGAATAACTGCCCACAATAATAATACCGGGGCTAATCCTAGCAAAGGTGCCAAATTATATATGAAACGGTCAATTCCTTGAGGATAAATGTTTTCTTTGATCAATAACTTGATAACATCAGCAATCGGTTGGATTAAACCAAAAGGTCCTAAGCGGTTAGGTCCGAGCCTGTCTTGAAATCTTGCCACCACTTTCCGCTCTACCCATACTAAAAAGATATCGATAATCATGACAAAAGCAACAATAACGATTACCCCAACCAGGTTCATGATTACCGCTGTCGGCCCTTTTTCTAACCCCCAGCCTATCAGTACACCTTCGAACCATTTTGCAATAAAAGTTACTGGATCACCCATCAATTTACTCCTGATGTCCTATACATATGACCGAATTGTACTCACAATGTTAGAAAGCTAAATAATAATACATCAGCTTCCTATTGAAATTATAACAATCGCTCTTTAGAACCACTCTAAAGCGCCCTTCCGCCAGGCATATACCAACCCCGCCACCAAAATAAGAATAAAAAGGATGCCCTCTAATACACCAAACAGCGTTAACTGGTTAAAGGCCACAGCCCAAGGGTAAAGAAAGACAATTTCCACATCAAAAATCAGAAATATTAACGTAAAAATGTAGTATTGAACTTTATACTGAATCCAGGTT
>JBDKUB010000070.1:0-2200 GCA_039679915.1 Anaerolineaceae bacterium | reverse complement strand
GCCGGCGAGAAGGTGAGAAATTATTTCTAAAGGGCAGCCGTTGCCTTTCACCCAAGTGTGCGTTCGATCGGCGGTCGTATGCCCCTGGACAACATGGGAAAAGCTCTCAATTCAGACGAAAACGCGAATCGGATTACAACCGACAATTACGCGCCAAACAAAAAGCCCGCCGGGTCTACACCGTTTTAGAACGCCAATTTCGCCGATATTATGAAATATCACTCCGACGTCGTGGATTAACCGGTTTGAACCTATTACAAATTTTGGAATCACGACTGGATAATGTTGTATATCGATTAGGCTATGCTGAAAGTCGTGCGCATGCCCGTCTATTGGTAACACACGGTCATTTCATGGTGAATGGTCGGCGAACAGACATACCCTCTATGCTACTATCCCCGGGTGATGTTGTTTCGGTTCGTGAAGGTTCGAAAACACGGCAGTACTTCAAAGATTTATCTGCCGCGGCTGAAGAAACCAATGTATTGCCCTGGTTAAGCCGGGATCTCAATAAATTATCCGGTACAGTAATCAGGCTGCCAGAACGGTCAGAAATCGATGGCAATCTTCAGGAACAGTTAATCGTTGAGCATTACTCACGCTAAATTGTGGTTTTCGAACCTAAAACATATTTTTGCGGATTGTAAATGGATGTTGAATATTCGAAGTGATCTATGTGAAGGGGATGAGGTGAACCGTGGTTGGTTTAAGTAATATGGTGACGCCAAAAATCGAGCGTGAAGCAGAAGCTCGTAATTATGGCAAATTTATCATCAGTCCTCTCGAACGTGGTTATGGTAGTACATTAGGGAATGCGTTACGGCGTGTATTACTATCCTCGCTGGAAGGATCCGCTATAACCTCGATTCGAATTGCTGATGTGCAACATGAATTTAGCGATATTCCTGGTGTTCGTGAAGATGTCATCCGGGTGATGTTGCAGATTAAGCAGTTGCGATTGAAAATGCAGGATGTGGATACCGCTCGATTGCATTTGGAAGTTCATGGCTCGGGCGTAGTTACAGCAGCAGATATTATCACGCCCCCAGAAGTCGAAATTGTCAATCCAGATCTTTATCTTTTTACTGTAGATGACGATAAAGCTGCACTCGAAATAGAAATGACGGTCGAGAGAGGACGTGGTTATTCCCCGGCAGATGACCGTTCCGGCCACCTGCCAATCGGAGAATTACCGGTAGATGCCATATATGGTCCAATAAAAAGGGTGAATTGGAATGTGGGTTACGCGCGAGTGGGTCAGAGTACGAATTATGACCGATTGGTTTTAGAAATCTGGACGGATGGAACGATTGGTCCCGAAGAAGCATTGAGCACCAGCGCCAAGATATTGATCGATCACCTGCGAAATCTGGCGGGCATCAGCGAAGAATCTCTTGCTACTTTGGCTGAAGAGACGGTCGAAGGCAGCCATATTTCCAGCGAGATCATCGAAACACCCATTGAAAATCTGGATCTTTCTGTAAGGGTATTCAATTCCTTGAAGAGGACCGGAATTACCACGGTGGGTGAGGTGATCGAACTGCTTGAAAAAGGCGATGAGGCGGTCATGTCAATTCGTAATTTTGGTGAGAAAAGCCTTGATGAACTGCGACAGAAGATGCGTGAAAAAGGCTACCTTAAAGATGAAACTGAAAATACTGTGGAGTAAGTTGAAATGCGACATCACATCGTAGGACGCAAATTAGGCAGAGAAATTGATCACCGGTCTTCTTTGCGGAAAACCATGACAAATCAATTATTCAAATACGAACGTATACGCACAACACGAGCAAAGGCAGAAGCAGTACGTGGCCAGGCTGAACGATTAATCACCCTGGCAAAGCGCGGAAATGCTGCTGGCGATGCGAGAGCGGTTCACGCCCGCCGTCTGGCAGCTTCGAGAATGGATGATCCCGAGACCGTAAAAAAATTATTCGATGATATTGCCCCACGCTATGAAAACAGGTCCGGCGGTTATACCCGCATTGTAAAACTTGGCCCCCGCCTGGGTGATGCTGCTGAAATCGTATTGTTAGAGTTAGTAGAAGATTAATTCAAATCCATGATCGTTGGTTAGATCTCTATGAATTTCCAATAGTGCGTTACCGAATCTAATCGATGATTACAGTTTGATATTGATTAATGGCACGTTACAAAGTTACCCTTGCATATGATGGCAGCAGGTATTATGGATTTCAAA
>JBDKUB010000088.1:0-9129 GCA_039679915.1 Anaerolineaceae bacterium | reverse complement strand
ATCGACAATAAATAAAAGACCGTGAACCAGCTTCCGTTCACGGCCTTTTGGAATGACTTCGTACACCAATCATGGCGTCGCGGTAACGCCTGCTGCCAGAGTAGCTGTGGCGGCGACTGGGGTGGTTGCTGCTGGAGCGATGCCCGTAATTGTTGGTGTTGCGGGTGTCGCGGTAGGTACTGGTGTCACCAGGTTCACCAACACCACCAGCTTTTGACCTACGTAAATGGTATTGGCGTCGGTGATGTCATTCTCTTCTTTGATAGAATCAACGGTGCTGTTGAATTGCAATGCAATGCTTGCCAGAGAATCACCTGATTGGACCGTGTATTCGATCTTCGAACCGCGATGCAGATTGGCAGGCAACGGTGTGGCGGTGGGCATTTCGGTGTCCGGCCCAGGGATTGTGATTTGATCACCAACCTTGATAATCGGATTCGCCGAATCGAGATTGTTGATTGCAATCAGCAGCATGAGATCAACTTCGAATTTGTCGGCAATGCCGGAAAGTGTATCACCTTCTACAACTGTATAAGCAAATGGTCCCGAAGCCGTGGGGGTTAATGTTTCGGTAGGCGTATCGGTCACCGTGGGTGTATCAGTAGGTAAGGGTGTCACGGTAGGGGTATTCGTTGCGGTAGCCGTGATTGTGGGAGTATATGTTTTGGTCGGGAATAACGAAATTGAAGGTGCCTCTGAGCCCAATGCCCAGAAAATCAACGCGGCAGCGCCAATCACCAGCAAGACTGCTGCAACAATAATTATGATTGGTGCCTTGCGTGCAGCTTGTTGCTGTTTTCGGTATTTATCAATTACATTTTGGGCAGATTCTTTTTCACTCATGAGCTTTCCATCCGATCGTTCGGCGAAGGTGAAGCCAAGATATGAGCTATTCTACTAGATTTTTGCATTATTTGCTTCAAACATTAAAAAACCCTCATCAGCCACTTTGCTGCCAAAATTGCTCATCGTAGGCGGGAAGTTCACAGCGGAGGGGGCTGTCCTGCCGGTATTCCAGAGCATAACCTGCTTGCATTAACTGATGAATTTCACTGGTGCCTTCATAGATTACCGCTCCTTTTGAATTGCGCAAATAGCGCTCGACTTCATATTCGTCGCTATATCCATAGGCGCCGTGAATCTGGACTGCCTCAGAAGCCGCCTGGAAGGAGGCATCCGTAGCAAACCACTTAGCCAGGGATGTTTCCCTGGTATTGCGCTGCCCCATGTTTTTCATCCAACCCGCCCGCAAACAAAGCAAACGCGCTGCTTCGTAAGATTGCACCATGCCGGCAATCTTTTGCTGCACAAGCTGGAACTTGCCGATCTCTCGCCCAAAGGCTTCTCGTTCGTGAGCATATTTAACACTGGCTTCTAAACAAGCTCGGATTAGACCGGTCGCGCCACATGCCACCGTATAACGCCCATTATCCAAGCAAGACATTGCTATTTTGAATCCTTCACCTTCCTCGCCCAAACGGTTTTCGGCAGGCACTAGGACATCTTGAAAAGCAATCCATCCGGTCGACCCAGCCCGCACTCCCAATTTGCCATGGATATCACCTCGACTGACCCCGCTCGAATTGAGTTCGACCAGGAAAGCGGTAAGTCCATCATGTGAATTAGCAGCCTCGGGATTGGTGCGCGCCACCACCAAAGCGTTGTCAGCTTTGGTTGCCAGTGAAATCCACATCTTTTCACCATTCAAAATATAACCATCGCCCGAGCGGCGGGCGCTACTTTTCAAACCAGCCACATCGGAGCCAGCGCCTGGTTCGGTTAGAGCGAAGCAGGCAATTTTATCACCACGTGCCTGAGGAGTGAGAAAGCGCTGTTTTTGTTCTTCCGTACCCCATTGTAAAATACCCATGCTATTCAAACCAATATGCACGGAGAGAATCACTCGCAGCGTAGTATCCACAGCCTCCAATTCCTCACAAGCCAACCCCAGGCTGATGTAATCCATACCTTGCCCACCATACCGCAAAGGAAAACAAACACCCAGGATGCCCAATTCTGCCAAACGCGGCAGTACGAAAGGCGCCATTTCTTGCGCTCGATCATAATCGCGGATTACCGGCGCAACTTCTTTATGGGCGAATTCACGTACCATTTGCTGCACCATGCGGTGCTCGTCGGATAACGCAAAATCCATGTCGCTAACTCCTAATCATTTTTTGTTCCACAGAAATTATAGCCTGAATTTTCACATCTATCGCCCCAGAAGGGTTATCGCTCATTTATTTGTTTCGATTCTTGACCTTTTATGTTCCAAATATAAATAAAAATATCCGGGCAGGCGACCCGGCGGCGCCCGGAAGAACCTGCTTACCGTTGCTTTCTCTCGAACCTGGCGGGGTTCGCAGGGTTCCGCCGCGCCGGACCCACCCGGACAATGCGATAGCATACCCCATCAAACAAGGGTTGTCAATGTGTTTGGTCAAAACGAGTTACAATTATAGCGAGCCATGAAACATGCCCTTTTTCATTTCCATGAGGACTTGAACGATTTTATGCCCTCTGAAAAGAAGGATATCCGGTTTCCAATCACTTTCCGGGGACCACAATCGGTTAAACACTTAATCGAATCGCTGGGAGTGCCCCATACTGAAGTGGGCAAAATAATTATCAATGGAACCCCACTGGGGTTCGATTATCTGGTGAATGATGCCGACACCATCGACGTTTTTCCGCTTTTTTATGCGAACGGTGATAATTCTCAATTATTCCAATCTTTTCCTGCGGGGGAGCGTCGTTTCATTATCGATAATCACTTAGGCAGATTGGCAAGCTATCTGCGCATGTGGGGTGTGGACTGTCTGTATCAGAACGACTTCCAGGATGAATATCTGGCAGAGATCGCCAGCCAGGGTGAGCGCATTCTATTAACTCGCGATCGGCGATTATTGATGCGTAATGCGGTAATCTATGGCTACTGGGTGAGAAATAAAATACCCCGCTACCAATTGGTGGAGGTAGTTCGCCGCTTTGCCCTGGCAGATAATATCATTCCTTTCAGCCGTTGCATTCGTTGCAACGGTATCCTCCGCCCGGTGAAAAAGGAAGAGATTTTACCCCGCCTGCTTCCATTGACTAAAAAATATTTCGATGAATTTAAGATTTGCCCGCAATGCCAACAAATTTATTGGAAAGGTTCTCATTACGAGCGCATGTCCCAATTAATCGAACAAGTTTTGTCAGAAGTATAGCCAAATGAAAATCATCATCGTATTAGACCAATCCGAATCTTAGCTGGTGTATAATCCTTTATCGAATGTCCACAAATAAAACATATCCCAACAGGACGCGGATCAGTGCCCACAATACATTTGCCGCGTTAAAACATAGAAATTATCGATTGTGGTTTATTGGACAAGTCGTTTCGCTTGTGGGCACCTGGATGCAATCCACTGCCCAGGGCTATCTTATTTATGAAATAACCCAATCTGCTGCTTATCTTGGCATCGTAAGTTTCGCAAACGGTTTGCCTGCTTTATTGTTAAACCTATATGGCGGGGTTATCGCCGACCGCGTCCCACGAAGGACCATGTTGATTGTTACCCAGTCCAGTCAAATGGTATTGGCATTTATATTGGCATGGCTCACTTTTTCGGGTCTAGTGCAGCCCTGGCATATTATCATCTTGGCTTTGTTATTGGGGGTAGCCAATGCTTTCGATGCACCAGCCCGCCAATCGTTTGTGGTGGAATTGGTTTCCCGCGAAGATCTGACTAACGCCATTGCTCTTAACTCGATCATGTTCAATTCCGCTATCGCTGTTGGCCCAGCCGCGGCAGGAATTGCCTATGCAGCCCTAGGCCCAGGCTGGTGCTTCTCAATCAACGGAATCTCGTTCATTGCTGTGATAACTGCTTTAGCGATGATGCGCATCCATTGGGTTCCGCCAGAGCACCAAAAACGGTCTATGTGGGCGGAACTTCGGGAAGGATTTAGTTTTGTTGGTAAAAACCGGCTGGTAAAAACATTGATTCTAAACGTATTTTTTATCAGCTTGTTCGGATTAGGATACGTTACTATATTACCCGCTTGGGCAGTAAAACAATTGAATGGAAACTCCTCCACTTATGGTTTCTTATTGTCCGCCCGAGGGCTGGGTGCGGTTTTTTCCGGATTGTTATTAGCTTCAACGAGCACTTGGCATATTCGCGGAAAAATGTTCACCATAGGAGGATTTGTCCTTCCTATAATGTTAGCAATATTTGCATTCACGCGTCGGTTACCGATTTCGATGCTGGCTCTATTTGGCGCAGGATGGGGACAAATTTCCATGTTCAATAATACCAATTCCATGATCCAGTCGAATACCCCCGATGAACTGCGCGGCAGGGTTATGGGTATCTATTCTCTGGCATTTGGTGGTATAACTCCAATCGGCGCGCTTTTTGCTGGCGAAGTCGCTGAATATTTTGGAGAACCAATAACGGTCATGATCGGCGTAGTAGTCATGATAATTACCGCATCGGTTATCTTTTTACGAGTGCCAGAGGTTCGCAGGACAGAATAAAAGTTTGCTCGACGAACCGGCTACCTGGCACCCGTTTATTTCGTGAATAAATCAATCGGTCAAAGAAGAAAAGTCGCCGGTAGGATCGACCATATCGGTAACGGCAGATCGGCCGGCGCCACCAGCTTCTGCTTTCTTCAGCTCCTCTTCGGTAAATCTGCCGCGCACAAAACCGGTGCCGGCCGGGATGAGCTTACCGATGATTACATTTTCCTTTAAGCCATAGAGCGGGTCACCGCTTGCTGCAATGGCTGCCCCTGCCAACACTTTGATGGTATGCTGGAAGGAAGATGCTGATAGCCAGGAGTCGGTGCTGAGCGAAGCCTTGGTTATGCCCAAAAGCACATCCATCGATTTGACGATTCGTTTTCCCTCATCCAGCAAATGTTCATTCACGCGCTTGATTTCCAAACGGTCGACCAAATCGCCAGGAATGAGATTGGTATCGCCCGGACGTAACACCTGGACTTTGGACATCATCTTGCGGATGATCACTTCAAAATGTTTGTCATTGATGTTTTGACCTTGTGAACGATAAACCCTTTGCACCTCGTTGAGCAAGTACATTTGACAAGCCTGGCGCCCCTGAACTTTGAGGATCATATGCGGGTTAAGCGAACCTTCGGTTAGAGGCTGCCCCGCTACCACTTCATCGCCCTCTTTCACCACCAAACGCGCTGTAGTAGGAATCTCATAGACCTCTTCCTGGCGTTCTTCATGCGCCACGATCACTTTGCCATTCTCCAAACGGGTGCGTCCGGCGTGCTGAGCAGGAATGGTAGCATCTTCACTCAGGTAAGCAATGGGGTCTCCTGCATTCACTTCGCCGCCATCTTCCACGGCAATCTTATAGCCTTCTGGTACGTCATATTCATCTTCGACCATTTCGCTGTGTTCGACGCGGACGATGCGCAATTCGCTATAGCGGTCTGATTGCATAATCCTAGCTATACCGCTGATTTCGGAGACCACAGCTTCACCTTTCGGAGTTTTACGGGCTTCGAACAATTCTTCCACCCGAGGGAGACCAGTGGTAATGTCGCCACCGGCTGCTACACCGCCGGTGTGGAATGTACGTAAAGTCAATTGTGTACCCGGCTCGCCGATGGATTGCGCAGCTACAATGCCCACCGCTGCGCCAATTTCCACCATCTTGCCTCTGCCCAGGTCAAGCCCATAACATTTGGCACAAATCCCATGCTGTAACTCGCAGGTTAACGGTGAGCGAACCCATACGGTTTGTACTTTTGAAGTCACTATGAGACGTACTCTTTCATGATCCAGCACGTCATCGCGTTCCGCCAGGATTTCTCCCGTTTCAGGATCAACGACTTGTCTGGCTGTTAAACGCCCAAACAAACGTACACCCATGGACTGCCCAGCCACATCGTCACTGCGATTAATGGCAACAGCTTCCTGGGTGCCACAGTCATCTTCATTGATGATCAAGTCTTGGGCTACATCCACCAACCGCCGAGTTAGATAACCGGCATCTGCTGTACGCAAAGCGGTATCTGCTAAACCTTTACGAGCACCATGGGTTGAGATGAAGTACTCCAAAGAGGTCAAACCTTCACGAAAATTGGAACGGATAGGCAAGGGAATGATGCGCCCCGAAGGGTCCGCCATCAAACCACGCATGCCCGCTAATTGTGAAATAGGCCCGAAACCACCTTTGGTAGCACCGGAGATAGCCTGGGCTGCCAGGTTGCCATCCGGATCCAAATGGCGTCTTACGGCATCGCCGACCACATTCGTAGTGCGCTGCCAAATTTCGATGATGCGGTCATTTTGTTCCCGATCGGTAAGCAAGCCGCGTTTAAAATCTCTTTGAACGGTTTCCTGTTCTGCCAAGGCCTGGTCTATGATTTCAGCTTTATCGGAAGGAACGGTGATATCCGAAACCGCCAGGGAATAGCCTGAGCGGGTTGCATAGGTGAAGCCAATATCTTTGATAGCATCGGCTATTTCTGGCATCCGATCTTCGCCGCATACTTCGTATAAGTCAGCCATCAGATCTTTCAAACCGCCTTTATCCAGCACCCAATTTACATATTGCATTTGCGGAGGCAGAACCCGGTTGAATAACACTCGTCCCACCGTTGTGTCGATCAGGCGCTCCTCCATTTCTGGCAGGCGGTTGTTTTGATCGTCATACCAGGTATTGATTAGTAATTTGATGTGAGTATGGATATCGATTTGGCGCAATTGGAAAACCAATTCGACTTCATCCATGTCGGCGAAAACTCTGCCGCTGCCCACATGCTGGCGGGCATCGGTTTTGGTCAGGTAATAGACTCCCAACACCATATCTTTAGAGGGGCTGATGATCGGCTCCCCATCGGCAGGCTTGAGTAAATTCCGCGATGAGAGCATAAGCTGGCGGGCTTCCCAGACTGCTTTCTGGGAAAGCGGCACGTGCACAGCCATCTGGTCGCCATCGAAATCGGCGTTGAAGGCGGTAGTTACCAGGGGATGCAATTGAATAGCACTGCCTTCGATCAAGATAGGCTCAAACGCTTGAATGCCGAGCCGGTGCAGTGTAGGTGCACGGTTCAATAATACCGGCCGTTCTTTGATGACTTCTTCCAATACTTCCCATACTTCTGGGCGGTTGCGCTCGATAAAGCGCTTGGCGCCCTTCACATTGGCAGCATAATTATGCGTCACAAGCCGGGCGATGACAAAGGGGCGGTAAAGCTCTAAAGCCATGGTCTTGGGTAAACCGCATTGATAGAGTTTGAGGTTTGGACCAACGACAATCACTGAACGTCCCGAGTAATCCACGCGTTTACCCAAGAGATTGCGGCGGAATCGACCTTTCTTGCCTTTGAGCATATCGCTCAATGATTTTAATTCACGTCTGCCGCGCCGTGAAAGCGCCTTGCCGCGCTGCGAATTATCGATTAGGGAATCCACGGCTTCTTGCAGCATTCGTTTTTCGTTGCGGACGATCACATCCGGGGCGCCCAATTCCAAAAGGCGTTTGAGGCGATTGTTGCGGTTGATCACCCTGCGGTAAAGGTCGTTCAAATCGGAAGTTGCAAAGCGCCCGCCATCGAGCTGTACCATCGGGCGCAGATCGGGAGGTATGACCGGTAACACGGTCAATATCATCCATTCCGGACGGTTACCCGAGCTGCGGAATGATTCCACAACTTTCAGCCGTTTTGTAGCTTTTTTGCGCTTTTGCTTGCTGCGGGAAGTGCGCACCTCAGTCCACAACTCGGTTGCCAATTTATCCAAATCCAACCGGCGCAGGATATCGTAAAAGGCTTCAGCACCCATATCGGCACGGAAAACCTGCCCCCAGCGAGATTTCAAATCGCGGTAACGGCTCTCACCCATAAAGGTTAGAGGACGTAACTCAAGTAATTCGTCGCGCAGGCGCGAATTTTCGTCGCGCGCTTCCACTGCCTGGTCCTCCAATTGAGAACGCAATCATTCCATATCCGTATCAGCTTCGGCGCGCTTACGTTCGATATCGATACGGATATGCTCCAGGTCGCGTAGTTTTTGATCTTTCAGTTCATTTTCAAGCTCTTCCAGGCGCTCCTTGACCACTTTCTGGACACTGGAAAAGTGCTGATTATTGATGGTTTCTCCCGCTTCCACGATAACGATATCGGTATCGGGGAAATGGATGGCAGCCCGAGCCGTTTCACCCAATTGCTCTTTCAGGCTGGTTTCCAATCGCTGCCCGGCTTGGATGATTGGTTCGAGCTTTTCTGCCAATGTTTCGTCGAAGCGCAGTTCCACCGAATCACGGCGCTGGTTCAACTCGGAAAGACCCTTATCTCGGCCAGCTTTGATTTCCGCTATTCGGGCATTGATGCGAGTTGCCTGTTCCCGCTCGGTTTCGGTGATTTTTTCTTCCAGCTTCTTGAGGGCTTTTTGGCGAGCATCTTCATCGACATAGGTCACCACGTATTGTGCAAAATAGAGAACGCGATCCAGGTTGCGCCGGGAAATATCCAGTAACAATCCCAAATAAGAAGGAATCCGGCGGGTATACCAGACATGTGCCACCGGCGCCGATAGCTCGATATGCCCCATCCGTTCCCGACGAACCGAGGAACGGGTTACTTCCACACCGCATTTGTCACAAACGATGCCTTTATATCGGATATTCTTGTATTTACCACAATAACATTGCCAGTCGCGTGTCGGACCAAAGATAGCTTCACAGAACAAGCCATCTTTTTCCGGGCGAAGCCGGCGATAATTGATCGTTTCGGGTTTTTGTACTTCTCCGTAAGACCAGCTACGGATAGTTTCTGGCGAAGCCAGGCTGATACGTAATGCTGTCAACCCTTTAGTTTCCACTCAGTTACCTCCTGAAAAAATATCGCTTAATCCCAAAATAACGTTTGATACACACCTTGCTTAACGACAGTTTACGTTAAGCAGTCGTTTGTAAGAAATGGCGTGTTCATACGGTTTATTTTGGGGAAGTAATTTACCAATCTCTAATAAAAATTCGCACCCATAGACAAACAAAGACAAGCGCATGAGAATTTTTCTCAAGCGCTCATCCGGCGCAAAGTCATTATTTTTTTTGCATGCTGGGTTATTTTATCAGGAATAGGCGCGATTCGTCAAGC
>JBDKUB010000485.1:0-2736 GCA_039679915.1 Anaerolineaceae bacterium | reverse complement strand
GGGATCATGGGTGGCAATTTGTTGGATGTGCAATCTTGGGGATATTTTTTCTATTAGCCCGATTTGATCAATCGTGAGGCTGCTGGTAATTAAAACTTCGATAGTTTCGCTCATTCTAAAATCATCCGTATATAAAATATCAATTGACCATTATTTAGATTTCAGACGATAATGGATTGGATCAACCTGGCGCAGGCGTTCTGCTGCCGACTCGGGTGTTAGGTCGCGCTGAGGCATTGCCAGCATCTCGAACCCTACCATAAATTTTCTCACCGTTGCAGACCGCAGCAGCGGAGGGTAATAATGAGCGTGGAGATGCCATTCCTCATGCGCTAAACCATCTTCAGGCGCCTGGTGAAACCCCATCGAGTAGGGGAATGAAATATTGAAGAGATTATCGTAGCGTGTCGTCACCTGGCGAATAATATCTGCCAGGTCGAAAATTTCAGCATCGTTTAGTTCCGGTAAATTTTTTATATGCCGGTTGGATACCAGCAATACCTCGAATGGCCAGATTGCCCAAAAAGGCACCAGGGCGGTAAAGTGCTCATTGAATGCTATGATCCGTTCATTTTTTTCTTTTTCCGCTGAAAGATAATCACAAAGTAAACATCTATCATTCTTTTTTAGGTAATTCGTTTGGGTAATCAGTTCTTTTGCGGGTTCATTGGGCAGATGGTTGATTGCCCATATCTGGCTGTGGGGATGGGGATTTGAACACCCCATAAGCTCTCCCTTATTTTCGAAAATCTGCACATATTGACAATAGTCCAGGCTGAATAATTCTTTAGTTTGGGTTACCCATGTTCTTACGACCGATGCAACTTCTTTGAGGGATAACTCCGGCAAGGTAAGATCATGACGGGGAGAAAAGCAAACCACCCGGCAAACACCGCTTTCATATTGGGCGATGAACAGTTTATCATCCGGGTAGATGGAATCCTTTTCTCCTTGTCTTGGAGGTAGAAGCGACGGGAAATCATTGTCGAAGACGAAGGTAGAGGTATACAACGGATTTTTTCGTCCGCCAGCTCTTTCGTTGCCCGGGCAAAGATAGCAATTTGGATCATAAGCGGGCAACTGCTCAGGTGGAATTTCTTCCACCTGGCCTAACCACGGCCGGGAAGTACGGTGCGGTGAAACCAATACCCATTCATCGGTAAGCAGATTTTTTCGGCGATGAGGAAAATCCAAGGACATAGATTAATACCATCCAATTTGAATTTAAGCGCTTTGATAACCATCATCAAAGTCATAGAAATGTATGTTTAATTCACGCATAAATTTTTGTATTGTTGTTTCGGTTTATTATACAATGAGCTTACCCATTTCATCAGGTGATGAGGGGCACTTATCCAAATTCTTTTTTCTTAAAGGCTGCAAGGATGACTAAATGTGCTGGCACATCCTGCCAAAACGGTTTGTGTGTGACCGCCTTTAAGAAGATCCCTTACTCAGATATCCTTGTTCAGACAAAAAACCCTGAACTTTTTCTAAACCCCCAGGTTTGATAATAATCGTAGTTGGTCCAAGTGAATCGCCTAGAAACCGTGCAGCCTTTGATTTTTTCAATTTATCGATCAATTCAGCGTCCCTTACCCGAAGAACCGTTACTTGCTCGAAACGGGCTTCGCAGCCAAATTTCTCCCACCTGGATAAAGCTTTGATGAGGTTGGGAGGAACTCGCGAGGCATGACGTTGAAGTAAGGAGATGAACTGATCAACGCGTAGACCTTGCTTTGTTGCTAACTCTAAGGATTCGGGTGTGATTCGATAATGATATTCTTCGGCTTTCCTTTGCTGCCAATGACAAAATCGGGATATCTGGTATCGAACAGCACGCGGAGCATAGACCGGTATGCGGATTCGCCCATCGGCATAAGCAAAGACAGGAGCTTTTTCTTCCATAAACCCTGTGGGAAGCTGGCCTCGTAGCAATGAATCTCCCCAGGATGTGATTCTAAAAGCAAGGATAGGAGAAGATTCTTTCGCTGATGCCAAATCGACTATTCCTAGCCAATGGAGCGGTGCGCATAGGGTGAAGCGGATCAACGCCCCTTCGATATCATCCCAATGTTCAAAACCGCGCAGGCTTCCATGGGTATCTGCAGATCGTATGTACCAACTATCATACTCGCCGGCATGACGCTGAAAATCCGGATTTTGCAGTTTTATGTCATAAATAAAGGAGTCGATATTCCACCAAGTTTTTGTGGGGATTTTGGATAAAAAATCAAGGATACCTTGGCGAGATTTTTGGGCATCGTTTTGCCATTTTCCCTCGAATACAAGGTTGGGAATCATGCGTAATTCGTTGAACCCGGAGGAATTTTTCCACGAAAGATAAAGCTGTCTCAATGCTTCCCCTCGTTCGGCTTCTAAGAAGGAACGGGTTAACTCTGGTTTGGGTATCTCGTCTTCACTTAACAATTCCGCTGAATTGAGCAGGTTAATTAACCCTTCGACAGTGGGGGGATAGTAAGGCTGAGCAGAAGTATCCGTGGGAGCGCCCAGCCATTCAGCCGCTATAGCTTCGAGCTGATTTCGATCATACCCTAACCTCAAAGCTGCCAGCAGTGTGCAAGTATGGTCCAGAATCGAATCGTTGGTGAGGTAATGGATTTGACATTCATCGGTTAGAGCCAGCCGGCCAGGTGGAAGGTTCGTTGTTTCCCCTTTTTGCGGTATGACCGATAATAATTCCTGAGGAATATAAGCAAATTCTTCTGCACCCCG
>JBDKUB010000439.1:0-3179 GCA_039679915.1 Anaerolineaceae bacterium | reverse complement strand
GTGCGTCTACCACTCGAGGTGAATAAAATAAACGATTATCGCTAATATAAGTGCTATCATGCCTTTTAATCATGATTTGGTCATTGGGTTGGTTGGACCCTGTGCGGCGGGTAAAACGACGATCACTTCACGATTAAAAAAACTCGGTATTCAAGTTCGACATATTGCTCAAGAACATTCCTATGTGAAAAATATGTGGGAACGCATATCCCATCCAGACATATTAATTTATTTGGATGTATCCTACCCCGCGACCATAAAACGACGTAATTTAGATTGGACTTTAGAAGAATATAACATCCAGCTCGAACGATTATCTCATGCACGTCAACATGCTGATTTGTATATTAATACCGATGATTTAGATATTGAGCAAGTATTGGATCAAATCTTGGATTTTTTAGAACGCTCTTAATAAGAATAATTTTTTTTACGATAAGCAAATCTTGTCGGTGCTATATCTTGGGGGTATAATCATTTCTCGCCAGTCATGTGCTGGTCTTCTTCCAGCCAGAGGCTGGCATTTGTTTGAACTTGGAGGCTATATATATCTTATGACAACCAGGAATCAACGTGTATTAATTCTTGTTTTTTTTATCGTGGCTATTTCAATATGGATTGTACTTCCAAACAATCCCGGCATACACATTTTGGGAATTGAAAAGGATATAAAAATACGCCTTGGTCTAGATCTTGTTGGTGGTGTGGAAGCATTATTGGAAGCAGACCTGCCCCCCACTACCGCCATCTCAGCAGAGGATATGGACACAGCCGTTAAAATCGTTGAAAACCGCGTGAATGGATTAGGATTGAATGAAGCTGTGGTTCAAAAAGCCGGCGAACGAAGAATAGTTGTTGAACTACCAGGTGAAACTGATCCAGAACAAGCATTGCAGACCATTAAAACCACGGGTTTACTGGAATTCGTCGATTTTTCGGGTATCGATAATAATACTGCAATGGCTATGTTGAATACGAAGATTCAAACCGATTACGAACAATCGCTTCAGGCTCAAGAGACAGTTGTTCCCACAGTCACTCCAAGTGAAACAATTACAAATACAGATGTACTCACCAGCTCGGCTGGCACATCTTCTCAAATATTCCATACCGTAATGACCGGAAAATACCTAAAGTCGGTACAAGTAAGTACAGACCCACAAACGAACCAAATCGAAATAAGCTTCGAATTGACCACTGAAGGAGCAAAGATTTTCGCCGATCATACTTCCACCCATGTCGGCGAAATATTAGCCATCGTTTTAGACAAAGAAGTGATCTCAACACCTACGATTGAGACTGCTATCACTGAAGGAAACGGCAGAATTACCGGAAACTATACCCTTGCGGAAGCCAATGCTTTGGCTGTTCAATTACGCTATGGTTCGCTGCCAATCCCTCTAAAGGTGATCGAATCAAAAACGGTTGGCCCAACTCTGGGACAAGATTCGCTCTCAAAAAGTATGCGAGCCGGCATCATTGGTTTCGTTATTGTGATGTTATTCATGGCAATTTTCTACCGTGGTCCAGGATTGATTGCCGACCTTGCCATAATCGTTTATGCTCTAATCGCCTTTGCGTTATACAAATTTATCCCAATAACAATGACTTTACCAGGCATCGCCGGCTTCTTATTAAGCACTGGCAGCGCTTTGGATGCCAACATATTGATTTTCGAAAGGCTCAAAGAGGAATTACGCAATGGTAAGCGGTTGGATATTGCCATCTCTTTAGGTTGGA
This sequence comes from Anaerolineaceae bacterium, assembly GCA_039679915.1. Taxonomy (GTDB): domain Bacteria; phylum Chloroflexota; class Anaerolineae; order Anaerolineales; family UBA4823; genus JAAZNS01. Next base: position 1,439 of record JBDKUB010000439.1, on the reverse strand, counting down.
CAAGAGCCTGGCCTTCGATAAGGGATTCGAACATTGCTACGCTAATCACCAGCGCTATTCTCTTTTGGTTTGGAAGCCAATTTGGCGCAACGATTGTTAAAGGGTTCTCTTTAACCTTGGCATTTGGTGTCGCTGTCAGCTTATTTACGGCTTGGGCGTTATCCCGCACATTACTGGATGTAATTTTGAATCATTTCAAACCTACTAATTATTCGAAATGGTTTGGAATATAAAATTAAGGAAGCTTCATCATGATAGATATAATTGGAAAACGATATTATTTATTCGCTTTGTCATGTCTGATCATCATTCCCGGAATCATTGGTCTTGCTGTTTGGAAACTTCCCCTGGCAATCGATTTTACAGGCGGCAGTCTGCTCGAAGTTGAATTCGCATCAGGAAATCCCCCTCAGCCAGCTGAGGTTGTTCTTCTATACAACGATTTAGGCATCACAGACGTACAGGCGCAAACTTCCGGTAAAAACACCTTATTAATCCGCTCGAGCGAAATCAATGAAGAATTACGCGGAAAAATTGTCGATAGTATGGAAAAGAAATTTTCGGATACTATCACCGTACTGCGATTCGATACCGTGGGTCCTACCATTGGGCGGGAAGTGACCACCCGCGCCGGATTAGCTGTAGGTGTTGCCGCTCTGGCAGTTATACTATATGTTTGGTTTGCATTCCGCGGGGTGCAGCATGCGTTTCGGTATGGCTTATGTGCAATTATAGCCATGATCCATGATGTTGCCGTAGTTTTTAGTGTAGCGACCTTGGGTGGACATTTCCTTGGATGGCAAATCGATTCACTTTTCTTGACCGCCCTGCTCACGGTCATCGGTTTCTCCGTGCAGGATAAAATCGTTGTGTTCGACCGCATCCGCGAAAATAGCGCCAATCTTAGAAAATTGCCTTTCGAAAAATTGGTCAATCACTCGATTGTACAAACCCTCCAGCGTTCGATTAATACCCAATTAATGACCGTCGAATTTTTACTGCTCGCTTTAGCGCTATTCGGCGGTGTGACTTTAAGGGAATTCGCAGTAATTCTATTAGTCGGGTTACTTAGCGGGACGTATTCTTCGATTTTCATCGCCGCATCGGCTTTGGTGATTTGGGAAAATCGCGAATGGCGCTATTGGTTCGGACGAGGTAAGAAGGCAGCTATCGCCTGATTGATCTTTTATTGATTTGTCTAAAATCGATATAATACTCTTTTGAGCATGATTCGATTTTCTTGATTTATTTGACCCCACCCTCACTCCCTCCCCGCATGCGGGGAGGGACGTTGTCTTTAATTATATTTATTTGTCGATCACACGGGGTGGAGTCGGAAAAAATCAAGGATGACATACTAATAGTCCCAAAAGAAGCTTGTCACCTCGAGCGAAGCGAGAGGTCTTTTCATACTTATACTAATATGTCTCGCTTCGCTC
>JBDKUB010000388.1:0-1671 GCA_039679915.1 Anaerolineaceae bacterium | reverse complement strand
CAGGCACATCGATTTATGAATTGCTTGATCGATATACCCTGCAAGGCAAAGAAGAACTGCGTACAGCGCTTTGGGACAGCCGTGGTCAACTAAATGGAGGTTTGGAATTGATTTTAAACGGGCAGGTTATTGCTCCCAGCCAGATGAGAGATACTAAAATATCTCAAGATAGTGAAATAACCCTTATTCCCGTTATTGCTGGTGGAGAGCATAACTATCCTGCGGCTTAATCATTAGCGGATGGTTTGTTGAGTGTATCGGTTGGTATAACATGGTATTCTTTAAGGGTAAAAAGTGATCATACAACAGAAATGGTTTGACATGCCCACTCCATGGATATATAATCTTACTTGTGTCCTAATAATGACAACATAACACGTGGGATTTTTGCCACCTATTTGATCATAAGATACTACTCAACAAATTAGATAGGCTAATATATATGTCCACAAATCTTTTCGGTTTGTCCTCAGAAAATATCCACAAGGAATCTCCTATTCCTTACCATTACCAATTGCGTGAATTGTTGAGGGATGAAATCACCTCGGGATTTTGGGAAGTAGGTGAACGCCTGCCAAGCGAATATGAGATTTGCAAAAAATTCGAATTAAGCCGTACCACAGTCCGTGAAGCCTTGGATGCTTTGGTAAGTGAAGGATTGCTGCGCCGGGAAAAAGGTCGCGGCACATTCGTCGCCGATCCAAAAATCACCGAACATTGGCTGGATATGCCGGATAGCTTCTCCGATGCCATGGAAAAACAAGGTTACCGGGTCGAGACCAAAGTGCTGAATCTCAACGTCATTCCTGCCCCCCAAAAAGTAAGACAGGAACTGCGTTTGAATTCCAACGAACCGGTGATTGTATTAGACCGATTGCGGGCAATCCTAAACGAACCCATTTTGGTTGTCACCTCCTACCTGCCTCATAAGCTTTGTCCGAACCTTGTACATGACGATTTTACAGAAAATTCCCTCTATAAATTGCTGAGAGAAAAATACCACATCAATATAAACAGCGCAAAACGCTATATGGAAGCCGTAGCAGCCAATGAATTGGAAGCTAACTTGTTACATATAAAAATCGGATCCCCGCTAATGCTCATCGAAAGTACGGCATATATCGAAGATGGCACCCCTATTGAATATTTCAAAGCGCGCCACCGCGGTGATCGAACACGATTCAAAATGGAATCTTTCAAATTTATTGTTCCATGAAATCACTGAGCAGGAGACAAAAAAGATGGCACAAAAATACTTAATGGCTGTCGATGTGGGCACACAAAGTACACGTGTCGCACTGCTTGACTTCGAAGGGCACATCGTCAGCAGCTCGAGCACCCTTCAGGACATGCAGACTCCCCGGCCAGGTTGGGCTGAACAAGACCCTCAGGTCTGGTGGGATAACACCGTTATCAATACTAAGAAAGTCCTGGCTCAATCTGGGATTCCTCCACAATCCATTATGGGAATTGGCGTCAGCGGCCAGATGCACGGCGCTGTGCCGCTCGATTCTAAAGGTGATTTACTGAGCCATGGCGTTCAGCTTTGGTGCGACAAACGCAGTGCTGATTTGGTCGAACAATTAAAGACCCAACCCGGTTTCGATAACGCCTTTCGCATCGCAGCCAACCCTCCGGTTGCCAATTGGGTGGGTTTCAAACTCAAATGGA
>JBDKUB010000221.1:0-3246 GCA_039679915.1 Anaerolineaceae bacterium | reverse complement strand
GTACAGGCTGGTATCGCTATGTTCAGGAAGGGCTCGATTTACACGGATGGGCATACACCGATGTCGGCAGCGCCCAGGGCTGGTTCAAGGATAATTTGCTTTCCGGAACTGATTGGGATTTGATCATTGCCGCCTCAGAATCGCGCACAAAAATTCAAGGTGAATTCTTCGTCTATCTGAATGATTACATCAAAAAAGGGACGGCGGTTGTCATCGAGCACTGGGCGTTGGATGACTTATCCCAGGGAAAAGTTGCCCCCATTATGGCGAAATGCGGCATCGGGTTGTACCGAGATTGGTTCGTTCCCTTTGGAACCGTACCCAATCTATCGGTTTGGTTCTTGCAGCCCGATCACCCGATATTACATTACCCCAACGAAGGGATTTCATTGCGTCGCTATACAAATTTTTGGTCTAACGATACCGATAGAGGCGACCTTTTGAAAATCACTAGTGGAGGAGATGCAGTCCTGGTGGCCGGCACCATAGCCGAGCGCAAATCAGATCATGGAACCATAGCCTCCTGCATGGAAGGCAGGCTGGTCTTCATGACCCAATCATCCCATGAATACTATCGCGAAGATATCACTCGGCTTTGGGAAAATGTCGCCTATCAAACGCTTAAAGCACATTTCACAACAGCCCCTTAAAATAATCCCTAATAATAAAAAAGGGTTATGAAATAGCATAACCCTTTTTTATTTGAACATTAGGCAGTCACATGAGCTAAGTAAAGGATTCTATTCTTCAATAATCGAAACGCGTTGTTCGCTCTCCGTAATGTCTATGATTATTTTTACATCCTCGCCAAATTATTAGGGATTAATAAGGCACACTAGCAGTGAACCAATCGAATTCCACGAGAAGTGGAAAGACCGATTCTGAGGAAACAAATATTCCGACCTCTCCATCGCGTAATATTGCCCAAGCTCCACCAATTTTCGTATCAACATTGGTTATTTCATAACCATTGATTCCTAACGTTAATGTGTCTCCTTTACAGACAAATGTGTATTCATTTATTTGCTTCCCCATATTGATCAAATTTGATGCGCCGCTGTATAACACCTTGTATCCCCCATTATTTGGATCATACAAATAAATAAAATATTCTCCGGTATTCAAGATGTTTGCTTCATACCAACCATCATCCGAGAAGCGGCAGAACAAGCCAGTATAATTGGTATTTTGTCCGAGATTTTCGACACGGGTATCTAATTGAACATCCTCATATGTAAAGTTTTTATTCATAAAATATACATATGTTTTAGCTTTAAGAATTTTTACCCGTAATTTTCCATTTTGATTTTCATAATTAAACCCATTCTCATTACCTCTTACAACCACATACTCCCAATCAGCCACATCATCGAATTCGGTCGTATAATAATAATCTCCAGGATTGACTGCATTTTGGTCTATTGTGGTTCCGGGAACAGTTCCCTCTGTATCCTGACCGCTAACCTCCGTTGTGGAAGCAGTTTCTTCAGTGGTGGTACTAAACGTGGAAGATACTGCTAGCTCACGTCCGTTCAATTGGCCTTCCAATAACTCTCCAGATCCTAACCGAAGAACCTCAATGGGTACTGTTTCAGTTCCCGAATGACTGCGGACGATCGTGCAATATTCTTGCATCGTCCCATCGGATGCCACCGGCAGACCGCCTAATTGAGTTATGACATCGGCGGGCAGAACGCCTGCTTTATCGGCTGCCGAACCCGGCACAACTGAGTAAACCCATACACCTTTGATCGAACCGTCTTCATTAGCGACAGCTTCGCCGTTCACGCCAATCGAATCGACGTTTTGTCCTGTTTTCAGAGTATTGACTACATCTTCTGCAATGGTTTTAGAAATTCCAAAAGCTTGCCGGGTAGATGAATTCCCCATGTAATGAACAGCTAATACCTCACCATCAGGGGTTAATACGGGTCCTCCCGAATTACCTGGGTTGCTGGTGGCATCATATTCTATGACTGAATCGACAGAAGATCGCGTCGATTCGCCGCTGGCATTATTTTTTGAGACAATGCCCTTCGTTAATGAATATTGAGGGTCGCCAAGCGGAAAGCCTGCCAGGTACATATCCATCCCCACATCGATATTTCCTTCATACCAATTCAAAAAAGGAAATCCATCCCCTTCGATATCGATAACGGCTAAATCGGAGCATTCGGAAACGCCCAATACCTTCGCATTGTATTCTTTGCTGGTATCTCCACCAACCCATACCTTTAATAAACCAGAACCAGCTACCACATGGTTATTGGTAACGGCTAGCCCAGAGGGATCGATAATAAAGCCCGAACCTCTTCCGGCACCGAGGTATTCACCAAATTCAGGATCTGCAAATGTTCCCTGCCCTTCGATTTGAATCACTGCATTCTGAACATTGTTTATTCCAGAAATACTCCCCTCGCTGACTTCAACCGGGGCTTCCGTGGCAACTACAGCGGGAGGCTGCGTTTCTACAACAGAAGGTTCGGGGGTGGTTTCGCTCGTGCCGTCTGACTTACCGCAAGCTAATCCAATCAACATGATTAATATAATCAAAGCAACAAATGGTAAAAATACTCGTTTTGACATTCTACTGCTCCTATTATTATTATTAAATATTCGCTCGAGATATAGGGATGATTCAGGATTGTCTATTTATTATAGACAATTTGTATAGCATTTTATCATATTCGACCATAAAAACCGCATATAAGTTTACGTGATACCCGCTCTTTTTAATATTTTTTTTGTGGTCGTAAACGCTAACGGAGGAAGCTCGTCGAGCGCAAAAAATCCAACGCCATCGGCGTCATCATTGGGCTTCATTTCACCACCAACGATTTCTGCTCGATACGCAATCAATATATGTGCGCCACGCGGATGCTCCAATCCAAAAATCACATCCAATAAGCCGGTAATTTTTACCTGCAGTCCTGTTTCTTCTAAACACTCCCTTTGTGCGGCAAAAGCCGGGTCTTCGCCAGCATCCACAAAACCAGCCGGGAGAGTCCACAATCCCCGTCCGGGTTCATAAATCCGCCTCACCAACAATATCCGGTTATCCCTCTGTACCAAAGCAGCCGCAGCTACTCTCGGATCAGGAAAATAAACCCAACCACACGTAGCGCACACGGGGCGTAGCTTACCAAAGCGTTCTTGTTGTTCTAATTTAGTACCGCATTTCGGGCAATAATTGATTTCGTATTCGATCATAAGGATTCCTTAGGCTTGAAAAATATTGCCAACACC
>JBDKUB010000497.1:0-3199 GCA_039679915.1 Anaerolineaceae bacterium | reverse complement strand
TCTACACGATTGGCGCCGCCCTCTTGTGCAGCAGCGGCTGATTCGACCGAATCGACACAGGCTTCGAAAAGAATAGATTGAGGCAAGGCTAACCTCCTGCTGTTCTTCGCAGCTTAGGCTTCTTCTTCCTTTTTCGACCATGATTGCAGCTCGATAATGTTTCCTTCCGGGTCGGTGACATAACACCAGGTAACCTGATCGCCGTTGGCGATTTCTAGGGTGACCACCTCACCGACGCTGCCGCCGCCAGATTGTAAGACGTTCTGTCGGAAAGCAGCTACATCCTCCACCGAAAAGGCAATATGCCCGAAGCCGCAGCGATTGACTGCTACGGGTTGGCGCGATTCAAGCCGGCCGTAACTGAAAATTTCCAGTGTAGGACCATTTTTGTCATAGCCGGGCAAGAGCAGATGGATGCCGGTGAGATGCGCCCCCATGATACCCGTCCCAGCCTCCAACTTCTCGCCTTGAAAATCACGCTCCGGCGGAACGGGTGTGCAGCCAAAAACTTTAACATAAAAATCCGCTAAGAAGCGCCAATCAGCAGCAACTAGATTGGTGTGTGAGTATTTAGTTTTCATAATACCTGTCTTTTTATCTATTCGTGACGACGTCTAAGATATTCTGACGTTTTCTTTATGAGCTGGGCGGTAACCAGAACCATACAATTTGTATCCCCAGATATTCATTCAAATCGAGGTTCGCCATTACTATGGGGAAGGCCATGGGAATACCTTGCGCTTTCATTCAAGTAATTCTTCCCCCTTTGAGTTCTTTTTGGAATGCTTCTAATTCGTCCAGTTTTCCCGCGGCTGCCAGGCGAGCTTGTTCTGGCCAGCTAGTTGGATCGGCTATGCGTAAATTGGCTTCGTCCAGGATTTTTTGCAGTTGGCTAACCTCGGTATTTGCCAGTTGCTTGAAAGTTTTTATTCCAGCAGCTTTTAATAGTGACGATATTTTGGGACCTATTCCCTCGAGGAGTTCCAAATTATCGGGTAGGATAGGAATTTCTTCGGGTGCTCGGGTAGTTTCTTCTTCTAGGGGTTTCCCAACTTCGGTTTTAGTGAAACTAAGCCATCGCCAGAATAGGAGTAATAAAATAATGGTCAATATAACGATGATCAGCCAAGACCACCATGGAGCACCGCTTGCTTGGGATAGGATATTTAAGGCCATAAAATTTTCCTCCTTTCTATCGAATCGATGAGAGGACCAATGAGTATTATTCACTACATTGATTATAGCAGAGGAAGCGAAATCGGTTTAGAAAATTCGAATTTGCAGATGATATCGTTGTATAATCAAAAATATGGTGGATAAAATTCTGGTTGTTGAGGATGAAATTTCCCTGCAAGAAACTTTAGCGTATAACCTCACCCAGCAGGGCTATGAAGTGGAAACGGCTGGCGATGGCAAAGCTGCCATCGAAGCAGCCCGTCGGATTAAACCCGACTTGATATTATTGGATATCATGCTGCCCATCTTGGATGGCATCGAGGTATGTCGCATTTTACGCCAGGAAATGAATGTGCCCATTTTGATGCTCACCGCCCGCGACGATGAGATCGACCGGGTGATTGGATTAGAAATCGGCGCTGACGATTACATAACTAAACCATTCAGCATGCGGGAGTTAATGGCCCGAGTCAAAGCCAACTTGCGCCGCACCCGGTTCGATAAGGAAGATACTCTGGCTGCGCCGGCGCAACCAGAAAATGAAATTATCCGCTTCGATAACCTGGTTTTGGACCTAACCCGGCAGGAAGTGCTGCTCGATGATAAGCCCTTGACACTCAAACCCAAGGAATTCGATTTGCTGCTCTATCTGGCTCGCCACCGCGGCCAGGCATTGTCACGAGATACGATATTGGAGCAGGTGTGGGGGTGGGAATATACCGGTAACAGCCGCACCGTAGATGTACATATGAGCTGGCTGCGCGAAAAGATCGAGCCCGACCCGACTCATCCCGTCCGCATTATCACTGTACGCGGCACCGGCTATCGCTTCGAAGGGTAATCGAATATGTTCCGTTCTGTTCGTTCGCGGATTACTATTCCTTTTATTGGTTTGATATGTATCATCATGCTTGGTTTGGGGATATTTATTACCAGGTATACCCGAAAGGCATTTCTAGAATACCAGCAAGGAGAACTTATGGCAGCCGCTAGAATAATCGGCGATGCCATTCTTCCCGTTTTGCAGACTCAAACTGATCCGCAAACGCTGGATGAGTCATTAAAACATTACGCTGACCTGGTCGGTATGCGTATAACCGTGGTAGATGTCACAGGGTTTGTGATCGGAGATTCAGAAGCTGATGCTTCGCAAATGGAAAATCACCTGAACCGACCGGAAATTGCCCAGGCTTTGGCGCAAGGCCAGGCAACCAGCATTCGTACCAGCGAAACCTTGGGAGTAGCGATGATGTACCTGGCAATTGCTATTCCCTCCGAAAAACAACCTCTGGGTGTGATGCGAGTCGCTTTTCCCCTGCAAAAAGTCGAAGCGGATATCGACCGTTTGCAGCAAACCATACTGATTATTATGGTTTTAGCATCGATTCTGACGATATTTTTGGCAGCGGTTTTGGCTGAAAAAACTGTGCGTCCTCTGAAAGATTTGACCAAAGCAGTCGATGAAATATCCGCCGGTAATATATCGAAAGGTCTCACCATAAGTTATCCAACCGTCAATACGCATGATGAGATAGGGAAGTTGTCGCGTGCATTCAATCGGATGGCAGAGAATCTGAATACGCAGATCAATGACCTGGAAAACGAACGGATGAAATTGTCCGCCGTGCTGCAAGAGATGTCGGATGGTGTTTTCATAATCGACAATCAGGGAAAAATTAATTTGATCAACCTGGCTGCCGAGAGGATGTTCTCTGCCCCGGCTGCTAACTCTTTGGGGATGCATTTTGCGGAAGTGGTCAGGCAGCACCAGTTGATCGAATTATGGAAGCACTGTAAGGAAACGGGAGAAGCTCAAGGTGCTCCGGTGGAGATCAATGATAAACAGCTTTCTTTGTTTGTAACAGCTACTCCATTAGGGAAAACTTCCCCAGGCAAAGTTTTGCTTTTGGTGCAAAACCTTACTCGTCTGCACCAGACAGAACGGACACGGCGGGATTTTATCAGTAATATTTCACATGAGCTGCGCACTCCTCTGGCATCTCTCAAAGCACTCACTGAGACA
>JBDKUB010000407.1:0-5768 GCA_039679915.1 Anaerolineaceae bacterium | reverse complement strand
ATAATGCCATCTTGGGCGGTATAAGCAGCGGTGGGATCGTGCTGGCAAGCCTGCTGGGATATTTCAGTGGCGAATTTTCCAATTCCTTTATCCTGGCGAAAATGAAAATCCTCACCCACGGCAAATGGCTGTGGACTCGCACTATCGGGAGCACCCTGGTGGGAGAATTGGTGGATACTTTGGTTTTTATCTGCACTGCCTCGCTTTTTAAAGTTTTCCCCTGGAGCTTATTCCTAACCCTGGTACTGACTAATTATCTATTCAAATGCGGGATAGAAGCCTTGATGACGCCAGTCACTTATCGCGTGGTGAGCTGGCTCAAGCACGTAGAAAACGAAGATTACTACGACTTCAATACCGATTTCAACCCTTTTGCCACCAGATAAACTTGTCACAATTCTATATCCTTCTTCCACCAAATCCCCGTGCATTCCGGAAGGATGGTCCATTCGTTTGTGACTACCTGCTGAGCAGTTCTTTCACCAAAAAAGGAACGAGTAAGTTCCACCGCTTCACTTAGCGAGGCGAAACGATAATCGGTGCGTGTCCAGGTTGAAGAAAAGCCATTGATGTTGAGCCATTGAAAATAGTTTTTAAGTTGTTCTGGTGGATGAGGTCTTTCGAAGCCGGTGCCTAAAGTCTCGATTAAGATGATTGTACCGCCCGGACAAAGAGCGCGCATAATTTCCTTAAAACGGTAATCAAAGAATGTTGCCAATCAGGGCAAAGCTCATCAGTTCCCGGACTTACCAGATAGCACAGACTCCACCCGGCGATGATCAGGTTTGCTGTATCGTCCTTTACCGGCAAATGGCAGTGATCTGCAGCAGCCATAGCGAAATGATCGAATCCCGCCTGACTGAGCTTTTGCCAGGCAATATCCAGCGCAGGAAGTGAGAGATCCAATCCAATAATATAATGTGCATAAGGGTCTAATAAACGGGTCAAGCGCCCGGTACCGGCGCCCAGCTCGAGCACACTCAAACCTGCCAAGGGTAAAATTGCGGTGATCGTTTTCTGCAAATTGCCCTGGTAGTCTTCCCTTGAGGTCAGCGTCTCATATTGCTCTGCCTGATGGCAATAAATACCTTGCTCGTCGTTCAAACCTAGCTTCTACAATCATATTCTTATAAGGTTTGGCTCTTAGCAATGTAAATTCGTTGTGGCCTTTATCAAACAGCACCCTCGTTGAGAGCGACATATGCCAGCATAACGATGAAATGGCTCAAACAGCCAAGAATGACGAAGATATGCCATACTTCATGGAAACCGAAAACACCCGGGAAGAAATCGAAGACCTTGGTCGTGTATATCACTGCTCCAAGAGTGAAAAACAATCCACCCACCACCAACCATACCAGGGCGCCGGTGGGCATCGTTGTAAGCATTGGCTTGATCGCTATCAAGCACAGCCAGCCCATGAGCAGATAAATACCAGCGTTCACCCACCGCGGGACATTAATAACAAACATCTTCACCACAATCCCTACTCCGGCTATTCCCCAAATAATCGCCAGCAACCCCCAACGATAAAACCCGCTGAAGTAGTGCAGACAAATGGGTGTATAGGTGCCGGCGATCAACAGGTAGATCGCCGAATGGTCGAGCTTCCGCAGCCACAAAGTTACCGATTGGCGGGCTTTAACCAGGTGATAAGTGGCACTTGTCGAAAACATTATGATTAAGGATAAACCATAAATCAACAAGGAGACTAATTTGACCGTATTACTGCGCCCAACATATAGGAGAACAATCAAGCCAATTAAAGCGATGAAGGCTGCACCTAGATGGGTTAAACCGCTGACCGGATCGCGAAATTTTTTGAGCATGAAAAACCCTATCTTATGTGAATTAAATTTCAAAGATAGATAATACATACATATTATCGGATTCTATGAACGAATCATAAATGAATTATAATGCTATGCAAATATTAAGGTCAAATTTTATTGCCTTAAAAAATAGAATAAAATTTCGAACAATCAAAATGTCCATAAGAAAAACCATTTCTATTCGAAGTGCATTAGAAACACTTATTATATTAATCCCCTTTTTTGTATATATTATTCACATAAGTTATTTTAAAAATTGGATCGTTGACGATGCGGGGATATCCATTTCGTTTTCAAGAAATTTGGCTTATGGATATGGATTAGTTCCTCAAGCTGGACAATGCCCGATAGAGTGTTATTCGAATTTTACATGGGTATTGCTCCTTTCTACTTTTTTTTTGATTCACAATTTTGATATTGTGCTTACACCTAAAATAGTCAGCGCAGTTTTAATATTGGCGACTTTCGTCATTTTGTTTTTTATACTAAAAAAAATCTCAAAACACTATTTACTGGCTTCAATTGTAATTCTTAGCCTCTTAGCAATTAATACGCCCTTTGCCATATGGACTACTTCAGGGATGGAAAATCCTTTATATGTTTTCCTTATTGTTCTCCTTCTATATCAATTGCAATTGCTCACTGAAAACGATAAAAAAGTCTCTTTATTGGTTGGAACAGGATTGAATTGTGCGTTGATCGCCCTTACACGCCCAGATGGTATCTTATACGCTGCTGTGTTTCCGGTGTTATTAATTTGTCAATCAATTAGAAATGAAAAAACATTTATTCGGAGCTTGTCTAAATCACTATTGATTTATTTGGGGTCGTTTTTTCTGATTTACGGTGGATATCTATTATTTAGGTTGAATTATTTCGGTTATCTTTTTCCTAATACATATTATGCAAAAGGTGGACCTTCGTTCAATGATCTGATAAATATACTATTATTCAAACAAATGGCTTTACAGAAAGTGTCTATACTTACAAGCAGTTTTGCCAATGAATATGGGAATTTGGCTTTGGTAATCTTGTTTGTTTTATGGATTGGATTGATTTTCCAACACAAATTTGAATTCAAGTATCTACCAATAGGATTGATTTTTGTCGTATCGATGTTAGTATTTCTCCTTCTGCCAAAAGATTGGATGCCCGAATTCCGTTTTGCTACACCTTTTTATATCTTTCTTTATATACTTGCCTTTGTCGTTTTTGAAATATGGATTAGTTATCTTATCAAAAACCCAAGAAAAAAAATATTATTCGCTTCTATTTTGATTGTAACAAGCTTACTTGGAAGTGGGGCTATTTTCCTGCCGCGTACGAAGAATTTTTCCAATAATCCGATTGTGCCCATGCGTGATGTTGCGAGAGATTTTGGTGAACGTTTCAACAAATACGCCGATAAACTTGGCTTGAAAGATGCATCGTTATTGGTGCCGGATGTTGGTGGAACTTTATATACCTCTAAATTAAAGGTATTCGATTTGGCTGGGTTATGCGATTCGACTATCGCTCATTCGATAGGAAAAAATCAGGCGGTATTTTTTGACTATGTTTTTGATACCATCAAACCCACTTTTATTCACACGCATTACCCGTGGGACGGTTTAGCGCGGTTGGATGATGATGCCCGTTTTCGACGCGATTACGTCCCTATACATGAAGAATGGGATGAAGCCCTGCAGGTATTCAACGGCGATTATGTGCGCAAGGATGTTTTAGCTGGGAAAAGTTGGGATGATTATTTTAAGTGAAAGATCAAGCATGCTTGTATAATGACTAAAGTTGATTTAAAAATATCTCTATTCAGGAAATAATTTTATGAAGATAAAGAATATTTTATTTCTTTTTTTTATTTGTACTATATTTCTTTTAATAACCTTAGTTCCATTAAATATTAAAGCTCAATCGATTTCTCAAAATTTACAAAATTCAATAATCGAAATTGATGACATTTATACGATATATCTTCCATCACTATTGAAAAATTATCCAAGGACTAATGTTTTTGGAATAACAATGGCACAATTGACTGAGGCTCAAGGAATTATTCCTATCGCCGAGGCAGGAACAACCTGGACACGTCGTTCACTTAATTGGGCTGAAATCGAACCTATTGAAGGTCAGCGAAATTGGAATACCAATTTCGAGCAAGAACTAATCCGAGCCAATAACCTTGGAATACGAACTATCCTAATTATCGAAAATACGCCCTCTTGGGCATTGAAACCAGGATTTAATTGTGGACCGGTCGCTTCAGATAAATTCCCATTGTTCGGAAATTTTGTATATGACACAGTTAAACGGTACAGTGTCGAACCCTATAATGTTCAATATTGGGAATTATGGAATGAACCCGACGTGGCTGGATTTCTCGGCTGCTGGGGAGATCCAAACGACAAAAAATACTACGGCGGGAAATATTACGGCCAAATGTTGACTTATGTTTACACAAAATTCAAAGAAGCCAACCCTCTCTCCCAGGTATTGGTAGGGGGGTTACTCTTAGATTGTGATCCGAATAATCCACCCTCTGGTAGGACATGTGTCGAATCGAAATTTCTACAAGGCATTCTGGAAGCAGGTGGCGGTCCATATTTCGACGGCGTTTCTTTTCACGCTTATGATTATTACCGAAGTTTAGGACAATATGGTAATTCAAATTGGAATAGTTCTTCAAATGCGAATGGCCCAGTATCGATAAAAAAGTCAGAATATCTTACCGATATATTGAATCGTTATGGTGTATCATCGAAATACCTATTGAATACTGAGACAGCGCTTTTCTATGGTCCAAATGTCGATTATCCCCTTTGTGTAGAAGATGCTCCGCCAGAACTGGAAGAAACGAAAGCATATTATGTCATTCACTCGTATGCTACATCGGTCGCATATAAGTATCGGGCAAATATATGGTATGCTGCTTTCGGAGGCAGGTGCGCGGCGATGTTCAACTCCGATTTATCACCTCTTCCAGCTTTTAATGCCTACCGCTTTGCTATTAACAAATTGGAAGAAGCGAATTTCATACGCGATGTCACAGAATTTTCAGGAATAATGGGCTACGAATTTCAAATACCGGGTAGAAAATTATGGGTGATTTGGTCGAAAGATGGCTTAGATCATCCGATTACGCTTCCTAAGGAGCCCGTGCTTATCAATAAGGTTGGCCCAGATGGGATAGCTGTTCAAATAGCCAATACAGTGTCACTGACGGTTGGGTTATCGCCGTACTTCATTGAGTTCAGTAATTGATTATCCGATCGTGAATACAGAATTCAATTCATGAAATCGTATCGATGAAAACAGCCATTGTCCATGAATGGTTTGTGACTTACGTAGGCTCTGAAAAAGTAGTCGAGCAATTATTGGCTTTATACCCTGAGGCAGATATATTTACCCTGGTTGATTTTTTACCGGCAAGCGAGCGTGAATTTTTGAAGGGCAGAAAGATTCACACATCATTCATCCAAAAATTACCCCTTGCTAAAAAGTATTACCGCCAATATTTACCCTGGATGCCTTTGGCAATCGAACAATTCGACCTTTCGGAATATGAGCTGATCATATCCAGCAGTCATGCCGTCGCCAAAGGGGTTTTGACTGCACCAGACCAACTGCACATTTCCTACGTTCATTCTCCCATGCGCTACGCCTGGGATATGCAGCACCAATATCTGCGTGAAACCGGGCTGGACAAGGGGATTTTCTCCTGGTATACCCGCAGGTTGTTGCATCGTATGCGTTTATGGGACTACCGCACGGCTAACGGCGTCGATTGGTTTGTGGCAAATTCGCGTTTCATTGCTCGCCGGATATGGAAAGTTTACCGCCGTGAAGCGAAAGTAATCCACCCCCCGGTTCAAATTGAAAATTTCCCTCTTCAAGAAACAAAGTCTGATTATTATTTGGCTGCTTCACGCATGGTGCCTT
>JBDKUB010000194.1:0-2684 GCA_039679915.1 Anaerolineaceae bacterium | reverse complement strand
GAGTCCGGTAATGGGACTCATAACACCCAGGCAGTTTGGTCCGATGATACGCATGTCGTTTTTGCTTGCGTTTTCTAAGATTTGTCTTTCAAGTTCTGCCCCCGCTGGACCGATTTCTTTGAAGCCGGCGGAAATAATGATTGCACCTTTTACCCCTTGATCTGCGCATTCTTTGATAATTCCAGGGATAGAAGGAGCAGGTGTGGTGACGACTACCAAATCCACAGGTTCTGGCACAGATGCAATATTGGGGTATGCCTTAATACCCAAAATGCTGGCTCGCTTGGGATTGACGGGAAAAACTGCCCCGCCAAATGGGCTACTAATCAGGTTCCATAATACGGTCCTGCCAACTGTTCCTTGGGTTTCTGTTGCCCCGATAACCGCAACATTCTTTGGGGAGAATATAGCGTCGAGGGGTTGATATTTGTAATGGTAGACATCATGAACGGGATCGAACGAAGGTAAAGCAGAAGGATTTTCCATTGACACTCCACTTATTTAATATAGATTGGATTATGATAACTTCATTACGGTGTATTTCATTTAATAGTGTATATTTTCACAAATTTGTAGAAGTATAATCACCTTTTTTTAATAAGTAAGGGGTAAATATATACATTTTTATTAGGAAAGATGTAACGAAATCCGCATTATTTTCAGCATCATTTTTTTCGTGGGGATAATATATATTCCAATAACTCCCCAACATTTTCGAGAATCAGGTCGGGATGAGGGTTGGCTTGCTTAGCCTGAATTCGAGTTGCTGTACCGGTCAATACCACTGCGGTTGCCATCCCCGATTCGTGACCCATCTTGATATCTGTTTCAAGGCGGTCGCCAACCATGAGGCATCGGCTTGGGGGTAAATCCATGACTTGCATGGCTACATCCATCATAATTTTTGAGGGCTTTCCTGCCAATAATTCAAGCTTTTTTCCGGTCATATATTCCAAAGCGGCAATCGTCCCACCGGCATCGGGAATGGCACCACCTGGCATGGGACAGGCTTTATCGGGGTTGGTGGCAAAAAAATGGGCGCCTTTGATCAAAGCTTGATAAGCCGTATTGATTTTGCGATAATTGATGGTTCGGTCGAATGCTACGATAATGGCATCGATATTCAGTGGGTCGATAACATTTTGATCATCCTGGTCAAATAGTTCATCCAAAATATGCAAACCATAACCGCGTAATTCTTCTCTTAAAGATCGTTCGCCAATCACATAGTAGTTTAGTGACGGATATGTCTTGCGCAGGTGGTATCCCAATACGTAAGCCGATGTAATCACGTTTTCGACCGGGGTAGGGATGCCAAGCCTGGTTAATTTTTCCGCATATTCTTGACGAGGTTTCAATGGTTTATTGGTAACAAAAATGGTTTTTTTATTTTGCTCCCGAAGCGCTTTAATCAACTCTGTTGCACCCGGAAGAGTTTTTTCCCCAAGATAAATTGTGCCATCTAAATCGAATATAAATCCGTCAATATGATTAAAATCCATGAATGGTTACTTCGCTACATACAGAATTGTGATTTATTCCTTGACGAACGTCTCAGGGAATGATATATTTGCGCCCAATATGATACCAGTGAATTTAGTATCAGTCACTACTTCTGGCTATACTACTACTACAGCCCGCAAGAATCGGTGGGGCTCGAGTTAAAGAAGTATTGACTTTGCAGCAAAATTTATTCTAAAACTACACCCCACAAATGATGGGGTGTTTTTTTTTGGAGGCTTTCAATATGACCAAGACACAGATGAATGAACCTAAAAATATGCTTGTTATGAAATTTGGAGGGTCTTCGGTTGGCAGTGCAGATGCCATGGCTCAGACAGTCGGCATCATAAAATCAGCTAAAAGTGAATGGAAGCATGTCGTAGTAGTGACGTCTGCCTTATCTGGCGTCACCAATCGGTTGTTGAAAGGCGCCTCAAAATCATCACAGGGTGATATGCATTCTATTTATCAGGCAGAGTCTGAAATTCGAGCCATCCACGATAAGATTGCCGATGAGTTGATTTCCGATCAAGCGCAAAAAAAGCAAGTGAAGCAGGAAATTTCTCATCTTATCTCCGATTTCATAAACCTTTGCCAGGCGATAGCTGTGCTTGGTGAAGCGACACCTCGGGCAATCGATGCGGTTGCTTCATTAGGTGAAAGAATGAGTGTGCGTTTATTGGCAGCAGCTTTGGAAAATCAGGGAGTTGCAGCTCAAGTCGTGGAATCGACTCAATTGATTGTGACTGATAACTGCTTTCAAAATGCACATCCGGATTTCAAAGCTACCGGTAAAATCACCATGCAAGTATTGCAGCCGGTGTTCAACAGCGGCAAAATACCAATTATCACCGGTTTTATCGGTTCGACCCCCGATGGCGTGGTAACTACTTTGGGAAGGG
Source organism: Anaerolineaceae bacterium (assembly GCA_039679915.1). Lineage (GTDB taxonomy): Bacteria > Chloroflexota > Anaerolineae > Anaerolineales > UBA4823 > JAAZNS01. The sequence goes on along the minus strand of JBDKUB010000194.1, from coordinate 279 downwards.
GTGGCAGTGATTATTCGGCTGGTATCATTGCTGCCGCGCTACATGCCGATGAGGTCTGGATATGGACAGATGTAGACGGCGTTATGAGTGCAGACCCTCGGCGGGTGCCGCACGCACGAACAATTCCAGAATTGACCTACCGTGAGATTGCAGAATTAGCCTACTTCGGAGCAAAAGTCCTTCACCCTAAAACTATTCGTCCCATCATAGAAGCTGGAATAAATTTACGCATATGCAATACATTCAACCCTGATCATCCAGGAACCCGGTTGATACCTG
>JBDKUB010000288.1:0-5846 GCA_039679915.1 Anaerolineaceae bacterium | reverse complement strand
CGAGAGCTGGGTCGGGGCAATATGCAGCAAATCCAACGCCTGTTCCGCCCAACTGCGGTTCCTGACATCGAACATTCCGCTGGCAGAGGCGGTCGACCAATCCACGACATATTGATCGACTAATTTGTGAATAATATAGTCTTTTAATGTAATAAAGCACACATCATGTGGCAGATCGAGGTGGCGCTTCATCCACAAGATCTTGAAAAAAGGGAAAATAGCATCGATCGGGTCACCGGTTTGTTTGAAGAGGCTGTGGATTTCGGGTAAACAGCTCATCTCTTGGACGATCTGAGCTGCCCGTGTATCCGCCCAGGTCAATGAATTGGTCAATGCATTGCCCTGGGCATCCACAGCCAGTACGTTATACATCTGAGATGAAAAAGAAATGCCCGATATGTGTGATTTGTCCGGCAGTGAGGCGACCAGTTCCTGAAGGGCTTCGATCACACCGCGCCAAATCACATCCGGCTCTTGCTCGCTCCACCCTCTTTTGGGGGTTAGGATGGGGTAATGTTTTCTGGCAATAGACACCAATCGCAGGTCTTTATCAAAAGCAACCGCTTTTGTGGCGCCTGTTCCGATATCAACTGCCAGAATGATTTCATTATCTGTCATCACCCATTTTGATAATAATACAGGTAAGATTTGACATCTTCCCCTAAATAAGCTTTCCAAACGATAAGGTTATATTCATCATTCCAATCTAAATCGCCATCGAACAGCACGTGAAGCTGGTTGTGATTGAAGAGTAAATAACCCTTATTGTCGAAAGTCATGCCATCCACCCAGATCATGCGCTTATCGGTGATAAATGGGCGGAATTTCGCAGTAATAGGATCGTAGATGCCAATGCCCTGCCCTTCCAACATGGTGTAATAGATCAATCCTTTGTTATCAGCGCCCATCCCATCGGTATTCGTCCCCTTATCGCCCAAGTCTTTGACTGCTTTTTCGATTACATCGTCAGGCGTGCTGAAATCCTGTAACAAAGCTGTGTCGATGCAATACAAATTTCGGCTGGTCAGCGGACACCAATAAAGCGTCTTTCGGTCTGCGGAGAGGGCAATGCCATCCGCGCCGGTGCGATTGGGGTGGTCTTTCCAGGCCGGTCTGCCGGCAATCTTGAACCAAAATCCTGGCACGTCCATCGTGCTGACATGTTGATGCAGCACCCGCCGCAATTGTTTGGTTTTCATATTGTAGATAATAAGTCCGCCTTGCAGAGGATCCGTATAAATACCCGAATCGGCGATATAGATAAAGCCATTTTGATTATCGACGACCAAATCATTGAGAAAGGAAGCCTCGAATGAAGCAATATCATCCGGTACATCGATGGATTCCACCAGAGAATTGCTCTTGATATCCCAACAAACGATCTTCTGGTCTCCACCCTTGCATGGCTTTCCTTCGATATGACCCTGGTCTAAAAACCAAGCTCTGCCTAATTCATCGATTTCCCAGCCCAAAACCGATTGCAGCGCATCGGGTTTGCCTATCTCATTCATCTCCCAACTCGGGTATGCTTCCAACATCGGTTTGCCATTCACCATAACGATTTTATTGACCGTAGCTGGAATACCCGCCGACCAGCGAGGCACCGAAAGATAGTAATTTCCATCCTTGTCGACTTTGAAGCCGGCCGGCATGGCGCCTTTCCAATATTCGTTCTTGTAAAACTCATTTTCCATTTTCTTATCTGGTAATACCCATTCCAACCGGTTCCAATGAAACAATATTTCATAATCACCAATTTTTTTTGTCATATATATATGCCTCCTTCGCAATTTATTGATCTTGGTTTGTTTATAGCTACTCATCCAACAGTATTGATCTTTCGTCATTGTTAGTAATTCCACAGCACAAATGTTTTTCTGTCTGGCAAAGCTATTAAGTTACTTAATTGCACTTTCACTTATCCCGTCATGGCGAGAAGCGCAGCGACGAAGCCATCTTTCGAAGAATACTGGATTGCTTAGTAGAATCCTCACCTATTATAGCTTTTACGGTTATTACAAGATTGCTTCGTAACCTTCGGTTACTCGCAATGACGGGATCCTCTTTCGTCATAGTGGACGCTTCTCTATTTGGATTAAACGAACTGGTTTCTTATGAGGTATATGTTTGCCAATCCATCAATCTCTTCAACTTCCCGAGACATCGACAAAAACTTTCATGCTTTTATCGCCTTGTTCGATAATATATTTGTACGCATCCAAATATTGTTCGAAGGGAAATACTTTCGAAATCAATGGTTCGAGATTCACCTTGCCGGACGAGATCAATTCGACTGCGCGGTGATAATCCTCAGCTTTGTACATGAGAGTGCCTCGGATAGTCAGCTCTCGGTCTTGTACAAAACCCAAATTGAGGCGCGGTTTTTCGCCGAAAACGCCGACCACCACAATCCAGCCCCCTTTCTGTATGTTCTCGATGGCTGATTCCATCGTGTTCTCGATACCGACGCATTCGAAAGCCGCCTCGAAACCATCTTCTCCAAAAACACGGCTGACAGCTTCCTTCAAAGGCTCCCGTCCGGAATTAGAGACAGCCTGTATGCCGCATTTTTGGGCAAGCTCGAGACGGTAATCACTTATATCGGTGATGAGCAGCTTACGTGCCTCCACATTGGCAACCTGTGCTAACAAATTGCCAATCGTGCCTGCGCCCAATACCACCACATTTTTACCTGCCAGGCTGCCCGCCTGCCTGACTGCATGAACACCGACTGCCAGCGGTTCGACCATCGCACCTTGCTCGAAAGTAAATTTATCAGGGAGAGGCACTACCATATTCGCACTGGTCACCCACAGTTCTTGGGCACATCCTGAATCTTGAAAGCCCTGAACCTTTAATTTGTCGCAGATGTGATAATCACCTCGCCGACACGGGGCACATTCACCACAATAAATTTGCGGCATCGAAGTTACCTTCATGCCCGGTTCAAGACCCGTTACACCCCTGCCAACCTTCTCGACTACCGCAGAGAATTCGTGGCCTTGGACAACCGGATAACTTGTGAAAGGATGCCTGCCATGGTAAACATGCATGTCCGATCCGCATATACCAATGCGTTGAATGCGTAAGAGAACCTCACCTTCTCCAGGCTCAGGCGGATCAATCTGGCGAAAAATGATTTCACCCGGGGCAGTCATAACCGCTTGCTTCATCTTTTACTCCTTTTTCTATAATCCTTCGGTAAAGAAATCCAATTTCGATTTCCATAATTTAATTTAACAGAATCGTTTCTCAGCGATTTATCTTTGTATCCATTGATGGTAAAAATCTAATGTACTGTTGAATGTTTTATCCGCTATTATCTGTCCCGGCTTGTCTAAAGTAAATTGGGAAAGTGTGGATAACACCAAAAAGGTATGGATACCGACCCTGGAAGCACCCCGAATATCGATTTCAATTTGATCGCCCAGCATTCCCGTCTCACAGGCAGGAAAACCCAGTTGCTCCATTGCCAGCAGGAAGCCTGGCGGCTCGGGCTTGCCGGTCATCCTGGCTGGAATGCCTGTAGCTGTTTCTAAGGCTGCTTGAATGGCACCTGAAGCCGGGATGATTCCATCAGAATCCATGTACATAGGATCAAGATTGGTGCTGATGAATATGGCGCCATTGTGAATAGCCCTGGCAGCGATTTTTAATTTTTCGTAGGTAAGCTGCCTGTCCATACCAATGACCACATACTTTATGTCGCCATTATCGCTTTGGGTGACTTGTAAACCAGCTTGTTGCAGCGCTTGGATTAAACCGGCTTCCCCAATGACGAAACAACACGTCCCGGGCGGCGATTCATTTGCAATCAACTGTGCAGCAACCCTGGCAGCCGTGATAATCGCCTTAGGGGGGATATGCATATTCAATTGGTTCAGCTTTTGAACATGTCTCTCAATAGTATTGGTTGTGTTATTGCTAAGCAATACATAGGGCGTATCATGCTTATTCAAATCTTCGATCAATTCGACCGCCCCGGGTATGGCATTCATCCCTTCGTAGAGAATGCCATCGATATCCAATATCAGAGATTTTATGTCGTTCAGCTCGACCAATCCATAATCCTTGCCCAATAAATCACCAGGCTAACCAACCACCATCCACGGCAAAATCAGCGCCGTGGATATATTCACCCGCGTCTGATGCCAAAAGCACCACCGTACCTTGTAAATCTTCCGGGGTCCCCCAACGACCAACTGGCATGCGCGCCTCAAGGTTGAATTCGGGTTTACCAACCAGTGGCTCTGTCATATCCGTTCGCATATAGCCTGGGGTGATGGAATTCACATTGACACCTTTGCAGGCTAATTCATTTGCCATGGCTTTAGTGAAACCAAGGACACCATGCTTAGCCGCGGTATATCCCGGTACGATGGTTCCTCCTTGATGAGATAGTAGAGAAGCCACATTGATGATTTTTCCTTTGCCCTGTTTGACCATCTGACGGGCAGCAGCCTGTGCTAGAAACCATGCCGAATTCAAATTAATTTGAACGGTGTCATTCCAATATTCAACCGAATAATCCAATATATTTTCTCGGGGGCAAATACCTGCATTGTTGACCAAGATATCTACATGTCCCCATTCGGAAACGATTTCATCGATCAAACGCGTAAAATCCTCCGGCTTGGCTTTCATCATATCCACTTTCTTCCACATATGTTTTCGCCCCAAAGCCAGGACTTTTGCGCGGGTATCTTCAGGATCATTCCGATCAAAACTGACAATATTGGCACCTGCCTCTGCCAATCCGATCGCCATCCCTTTACCCAAACCGCGGCGACTGCCTGTCACAATAGCTACCTTATCATCTAATTTGAATTTATCTAAGATCATTGTTTTCTCCATATATGGCAAGATCTATGCGAAGAACCTTTTATCGCAATGATTTTCTAATGTTAATTATTCTCAAAATACCCTCCCGGATAAGGGGAAGGCTGCAACACTCAACGAGCCATGAATCCCCCATCGACGGGTAATAAAATGCCGTGAACATAATCGGAGGCAGGCGAACAAAGGAAAATGAGCGCACCAACCAGATCCTCCGGCAGCCCCCAACGACCCGCCGGTACCCGGTCCATGATAAGCTTATTTCTTTCCGGATCTTCGATCAGAGGAATATTCATCTCAGTAGCCATATAACCAGGCGCAATGGCATTGACATTAACGCCTCTGCTTGCCCATTCGTTGGCTAATGCCTTGGTCATTTGGCCTACGCCACCTTTACTCGCTGCATAACCGACTGTCAGATAACCTCCACCAAAACTCAGCAAAGAGGCAATGTTGACAATCTTGCCATGCCCTTGCTTCAACATATGTTGGCCGGCTAGCTGCGCCATAAAAAAAAGCGAGTTCAGGTTTACTTCGATGACGATATCCCAATCTGCCTCACTCATTTCCTCGGCTTTACTCCAACGTGTAATACCTACATTGTTCAACAAAATATCGAGCCCACCTAATTTATCGACGGCTTCGTGGAAAGAATTCCTGAGTTGGTCACGTTTGGATAAATCCGCTTGAACTGCAACCACCCTCGCCCCGCTGGCGCCCATCTCTGCAGCCACTTTATGAATATTATCCGATACATCGATCAACGCAAGCTCCACACCTGCATCATGCAGACCGAGTGCCATGCCGTGTCCTAATCCTTGACCAGCGCCGGTAACTATACCCTTCTTTCCTTGGATAGAGAATCTGTCGTTCATTTTTTCCTCCGATAGGATCGACGTTATGAATAAAATAATTCCGATAATGTTTTCATAAATTTATTCGTTCATACAATCCAAATGAATCTTAACTACATCCGGTTTTCCCTCGGCGACCATGCGTAATGCCTGCGG
>JBDKUB010000437.1:0-3337 GCA_039679915.1 Anaerolineaceae bacterium | reverse complement strand
GTCATGGATTGTATTCCTCCAATTATAATAATCGACTTAATAACTCAAGTTTAATCCCTAAAAATATCGCCATACAAAGACAGTGGGGAGGACCGTTTGCTGCAGGCCTCCCCACGAATTTTTGAAGATGATTTTCGAGTGAGAATTTTCATTCTAATAACCATTCCATACCATGCTCGGTTTTATTCGACCTTTGGAATAAGGATTCCAAATAAGCATAGTCGTACTCAAATACCGGGACTGCCGTTTCAGTGTAAATCGCCGCTAATATTACGCAACCCTTATCTCTACGAAAAACCATTTGTTTTGACATATCCCTGAATTATCAATTCTCCGAAAGTTGAAAGCTTCTACCTTAATATTTTTTGAGTTTACCATAATTATTGTGTTTTATTGAACATAATTATGGACTAATCGCCTGACAATTTTTTCGTTGTTTTTGAATAATGGCTTGATGGTATTAATTATGATGAATAAACGTTATCCTAAAAGAAAAATGTCACTCCGAGCAAAGCAAGGAGTTTTCATATTCATTCAGACGTCTCGCTTTGCTCAACATGACATTTATGACTTTTTGGACAGCCTCTTGAAATGACTAAAAGATAATCAGCAATTGATCAACACTTAATTTGCACTTTATTTAAATTGTATCTCAAGCCATTCGTGCAGGCAAATTCTGTGATCATATTGGAGAACTCGTCTAGCATATCCATACACTAGACTCTAAAGGTTTTCTCACCCTTCCAAGATGCTTTTTTACGCGGTATCTTTACAAAAATTGAAGATGATTCGCAATGGAAACCTTTAGGGTCTTCTTCATAATGTGAAAGTGTAAAAATACTAATTTGTGTCCTTTACTCACCTCCGTGTTATACTAAATGGTTGCCATGTTATATTCTATAAATTTCACGGCTTCGCTTCTTATGATTTACTTGAGCCTGTTCTTTTCGGTTAATTCTCAAGTGAAACCTACCCCCACTTTAATACCCAAAATTGGGGATATCTCGATAAAAATCAGCGCTCCATACCCAGGCCAAGCACTGCAAGGCAGCGTTTCAATTCAAGGTGAAACGAATGTGGCGGGTTTTTCGCGAGGCGAGCTGTCTTTTTCCTATACCAATGATCCAACCGATACCTGGTTTCTTATCCAGGAATTGGAAACTCCTGCAAGAGGTGAGCTTTATCGGTGGGACACCACCACCATTAGCGACGGTAACTATAACCTACGCTTATTGGTTACCTTGAATGATGGAAGACAATCTACGGTGATCATCTCCGGACTTCGGGTGAGAAATTATACCCCTATCGAAACCGAAACTCCTGCAGCACGCCAAAACCTCACTCAATCGGCTGGCTATCAAACCACACCCTCTCCTTTAGCAAAAGTTGCGCGCTCAACATCCACGGCTTTACCCGCAAATCCGCTTTCACTATCGCAGAAAGGTTTCTACGATATCTTCTCCCAAGGAGCGATGGCTGGGCTCCTTATTGTCATTGTAATAACCCTTATTGGAGCGGTAAAAAACTCCAAGAAAAACCGCTGATCAATTTCTATATCATTATGTCAAGTGAACCTCAAATTTCCCTTATCTCTTATATGGTTGTTGGTTTAGGCAATCCCGGTCGACAATATAAAGTCAGCCGTCATAATATGGGTTTCATGGTGCTCGATGCGCTGGCAAATCAATTGAATCTCTCATTTTCACGGGTCGAGTCGAAAGCTTTAGTATGTAAAGGAGAATACAAAACCAAGCGCCTCTTTCTCGTGAAACCTCAGACTTATATGAATCTCTCAGGTCAAGCTGTTGCATCATTGGTTCATTATTATGCAATTCCACTAACGAATTTGCTCATCGCATATGATGACATCGACCTACCTTTTGGCACCCTTCGCATCCGCCCTTCAGGGAGTTCAGCAGGCCATAAAGGGATGCAATCCATCATCGACCGCTTGGGAACCAATGAAATCGCTCGCCTCCGTCTGGGTGTTAATCGTCCCGAAGGACGCAAGATGGCTGCAAATTATGTCTTGAGAAGTTTCTCATCAGCCGAATTAGAATTTCTTCCAGCTATCTTATCCAAAGCTGCGCAGGCAATCTTAACTATCTTGGAAAAAGGGCTGGAACCGGCAATGAACCAATTTAATAATACGATCGAAGATTAATTAACAGGTTTATGGTACTTTCTTCACTTATATCACCCATCTCAGATTCAATAACCGAACTGCTCGAATCTCTAAAAACAGGTAAACAAATCAGCCCATTGGGATTGCGGAGATCCTCGCGTCTTCCCCTGCTGGCTGCCTTTCAATTATCGTTAAACCGACCCACCCTGCTTTTAACAGATCGCACCGATCATGCACTGACCCTAATTGAAGAGTTGGCATTATGGTTGCCAGATCATCCCCGGCTGCTTTTTCCGGAACCCAACGCTTTATTCTATGAAAAAGCCGAATGGAGTGAGCATACTCGGCGCGACAGACTTCAGGTTTTGACTTCACTGGCAGCTTATCACATTCCGGGTGTAAACGCACCTGGGTTATCTCCAGTAATCATCGCACCAGCCCGCGCCGTGATGACCCGCACTCTGCCGCGGCGAGATTTTCTCAAAGCCACCCGCATTCTAAAACCAGGTCAATCCATTAATCCGGAAGAAACCATTCGTTATTGGATATCCATCGGTTACGATTCGGTGAACACGGTCATCAGTCCTGGCCAATTTGCCCGTCGCGGCGGGATTTTTGATTTATGGCCGTCGGTTTATCCTCTTCCCATCCGCATCGAATTGTTCGGCGACGAGATCGAATCCATCCGCCGCTTTGAACCTTCTACTCAACGAACGATAAAAACCGCCAAACAAGCCGGGCAAGATAAATATCTGGTATCGCCTGCCAGAGAATTTCTACTCGATAAACCAGATAAACCAAAGGAAGATGGACAAAGCAGCAGCGAATATTCTGAATTCGATATCCCTTGCCTACACCCTAATCCGGCATCTATTTTAGATTATCTTCCAGCAAAAGCGTTGATTCTGATCGATGATTTTCAATCTTTCCAGGAAACCATCGAAGACGTTGAAGAACAATCGCTAAAGATCCGTCAGGACAGCTTGAAAGATGGGACATTGGAAGATACTTATCCGGTGCCATATCTAACCCTTACCGAAATTACTGATTTTCTGCAATCACGTCAAACTGTCGATTTTGGATATTCTGCTGATTTTCAGTATTCAGAATCCACTGAAACTCCCTTGGCTCAGCGATTTACCTTTTGTCCTCGTTTTGCCGGCAGATTGAAACCTTTTATCGATTATGTGACAGAATTTTCATTAAAGGGGG
>JBDKUB010000283.1:0-4710 GCA_039679915.1 Anaerolineaceae bacterium | reverse complement strand
ATAATATTATGACAAAAATAAGTGTATTTTATGTAAAAATTTGTTAATATCTTATTGATAATCGAATTAGTCCTTTTTTGTATTCACCTATTTGATAAACTCAGATGAAACTATGAAACCGGCTCTTACTATTGGTTTATCTGCATTAATTATTGTTTTAGGTGTCGGCATATACGTCACGAATTTCACGGCATATTTGGGGGATAATCCTTCCACTTGCAATAACTGCCACGTGATGGATGCGGTTTATGAAAACTGGTATCATGGCGGGCACAAATCCTGGGCGACCTGTAATGATTGCCACACTCCCCATGCTTTGATTCCGAAATATATAGTCAAAGCCGAATCCGGCTATCATCACGTAACAGCATTTGCGTTTGGAAATATTCCAAACGCCATCCGCGCAAAAGAATCTTCCCGTCAGGTAGTTCAAGATAACTGTATTCGTTGTCACGAAGAAACTGTATCCAACATCATCGATGAGGAATTGGCATTCGACCGTTATTGTTTCGAATGTCACCGAAATGTGGCTCACGGTCAGCGAGGTGTGTCCAGCCTACCCTACCAACATATGGAGGAATCACAATGAAAGGGAAAACTTCATTTCTTGTATTAATCGCGATCATCGTCATTCTCGCGGCTGGTCTGGTAGGAGCGCTCATCTATCTAAAAAACCAACCGCCCCAAGTACGCGGAGTTGCGCCTCTAATCGAAATCGAAGATAAAGAGCCAGATTCATCCAGGTGGGGTTTGAACTTTCCCAACCAGTTCGATACCCTGCAAAAAACACTTTCCAATAATACCCGAACCACCTATGGCGGTTCGGAAAATTATTCCAAACTCGAGGATGATCCGCGTCTGGTCACCTTATTCGCCGGTTACTCTTTTAGTATCGAGTATAACGAAGATCGTGGTCATCTTAACAGCCTGACCGATGTACGTGAAACCAAGCGGGTTAATGAAAAAACATCGGGAACCTGTTATTCTTGTAAGAGCTCGGTTAATCCCCGCTTGTGGGAGCAGATGGGGATGGCTGAATACGATAAGACCCCTTTTTCAATCTTAAGTGAGAATATCGACCAGCCTATTGGTTGCGCAAACTGCCACGAAGCCAATACCATGAAATTGGCAGTCACCAACCCTGCGTTGGACGAAGCCTTACAAAAACAAGGCAAGGATTGGAAAACTTTTACTCGCCAAGAAATGCGGAGCATCGTTTGCGCCAATTGCCATGTGGAATATTATTTTGCCGGAGAAGGGAAATATCTCACATTCCCTTGGGAAGATGGCACTAGCATAGAAAATATTTCCACCTATTACTCCAACATTGCCTTTCAAGATTGGGAGCATGCCCAATCAGGCGCCGCCATGATCAAGATGCAGCACCCTGATTATGAATTGTTTTCCAACAATAGCACTCCTTATAAGGCCGGCGTAGCCTGTGCAGATTGTCATATGCCCTATACCCGCGATAGCGCGATGAAATTCTCAACCCACGATGTGAAAAGCCCGCTTTTGAATGCTGAAACTGCTTGCGGCGCCTGCCACACCGATGTAACTTATGTAACCGAGAGGGTTGCCCTCATCCAGGATCAGGTGAGGCAAGCTATGGATGACGCTGAAGATGCGCTTATTGCTGCAATCCAGGCTATTGAAGCGGCTGCTACGTCCCCGGATGTCAACACCGATTTATTGAGCGAAGCCCGCAATCTTCATCGTGAGGCACAATTGCGCTGGGATTTTATCGCTGCCGAAAACAGCATGGGCTTCCACAACCCGGAAGAGGCATTACGAATTCTAGCGGCTTCGACCAATCTGGCGCGGCAGGCGGAGTTGAAAGCGTTTCAGGCAGTTCATTTTCAAGAATAATAAGGATTATCAGTTTTCGGTTATCGGGTTCAGTTATCGGTTTTCGGTTTTGAAATCGGGAAACGAGGTTTTCCAAGATTACTTTTTTTGTGATTTTTTATTTGTAAAATGCTCATGCTCTCGTGAGTTACAGCCTTCTTTTAGGACACTCTAAAAATTCCTACTACCTTTTCTCCGAATTTCTTATCCAACATATTATCTTTGGATGGCTTTTTAATGACTTCGATTTAATTATGTCGATTCCTATCATCTTCGTCATTTTTTGTTTCTGGCTTACAGGTGTGATTTATGTTATAGTTTGCAGTAGCTGATTCACCAATCGAACCACCCAAATAAGATCATCCTCCTGATCAGGGATTTGCAAAGGAAATTTGGTTATGGCTGAAACAGAAGAGAAGGTCTCGCCTCCAGAAATCATTCCTTTAGACTTAAATGACCCCAAGCTTTTTATCAACCGAGAATTAAGCCTGCTCGAATTTCAGCGTCGTGTTCTGGAAGAAGCCCAAGATCAATCCAATCCATTATTGGAAAGAGTGAAATTTCTGGCTATCCTTGGCTCGAATTTGGATGAGTTCTTTATGGTGCGTGTGGCTGGTTTAAGAAAACAAGTCCATGCCGGAGTTACCGACCTGCCACCGGATGGAATGACTCCTGCAGAGCAGCTCGCTGCCATCCGTAAAGTAGTCCTCGATCTGCTAACCCAAGCCAGGGATTGTCTGCGCACCGACATCTTGCCCAAACTCAATAAAGCTGGTATCCATATCATCGATTACAGTAAATTAACAGCTCATCAAAAACAAACGGTGAATGATTATTATAAAAAGATCATCTTTCCCGTATTAACCCCACTGGCATTCGACCCCGGTCATCCCTTCCCGCACATCTCCAACCGCAGCCTGAATCTGGCTGTATTGATCAAAGACCAAAATAAACAAGAGCACTTTGCTCGCATCAAAGTCCCTAACACACTGCCCCGACTGTTACCGATTAAACGTTCTTCGGGCAGTGTGCGCAAAGATGGCACTGTTCCATACCATCACTACTTTGTCTTCATCGAACAAGTGATTGCCGCTAACCTGGAATCGCTCTTTCCGGGGATGCAAGTCATAGAAGCTCACCCTTTCCGTGTCGTAAGAGATGCAGACCTGGTGATCCAAGAATTGGAAGCTGATGATTTATTGGAATCCATGGAAGAAAATGTCCGCCAACGCCGATTTGGCTCAGTAGTCAGGGTTGTCATCAACGAAAGTATGCCCGCCTTCTTGCGTAAGATTCTGATGGAAAATCTACAGATAGGACGTAATGAAATCTATTCCGTCAAAGGTCCCCTTGGACTAAGTGATTTAATGCAGCTTTATTATATCGATCGTTATGATTTAAAAGAACCCGTCTTGAAACCGGTGGTTCCCGAAGCCCTGAAGGTCGAGCCCATTGATGGCGGTATATTCACAGCTATAAAAAATCAAGATATTCTTCTCCACCATCCTTATGATTCTTTCACTCCGGTCATCGATTTTCTTAAACAGGCAGCCCGCGACCCCGATGTTTTAGCCATAAAACAAACCCTCTACCGGGTCGGCAGGAACTCACCGGTAGTATCCGCGTTGCTCGAAGCGGCTGAAAATAACAAACAAGTTGCGGTGCTCGTAGAACTCAAAGCGCGTTTCGACGAAGAAAGCAACATCGAATGGGCAAAGAAATTGGAAAATGCTGGTGTGCATGTCATCTATGGGCTGCTTGGTTTGAAAACCCATTCGAAAATCACTTTGGTAGTACGGCGTGAAGGCGATGAAATTCGCCGTTACACCCATCTCGGCACCGGTAATTACAACCACATCACCGCCCAGCTTTATGAAGACCTGGGGCTGTTTACCTGCGACGAAGCCCTTGGTGAAGATGCTACCGACCTTTTTAACTACCTGACCGGCTATTCTGATAAAAAAGATTACCGCAAGTTATTGGTAGCCCCTATTAATCTGCGTGAGGGCTTGACCAAATTGATCAATAGGGAAATCGATAATCATATCCAATTTGGCAATGGTCATTTGATTTTCAAAATGAATTCATTGGTGGATCCTTCGATCATTACAGAGCTTTACCAGGCTTCGCAGGCGGGGGTTAAGATAGATTTGCTGGTCCGCGGCATCTGCTGCCTGCGCCCCGGATTAAAAGGGATTAGCGAAAACATTAGCGTCACCAGCATTGTAGGCCGTTTCCTCGAACACAGCCGCATGTATTATTTCTTTAATGGGGGCAAAGAAGAAATTTATCTAGGCAGCGCCGATCTTATGCCTCGTAATATAGACCGCCGTGTAGAAGCACTTTTCCCCATTCAAGACCCCGCCATGATTCGCTATTTGCATGATGACGTACTCAAAATTTATCTATCAGATAATGTCAAAGCACGTCATATGAATCACAACGGCACCTATACACGAGTAAAATTATCATCGAAAGATAAGCCAATAAACAGCCAGCTTTGGCTGCTCACACAACGCCAACGGGCGCAGGAAGGTTAATACTATGGCAGGATTATTACTCTCAGCGGAGCAAAGGCAAATCATCGAAACCATCCACAACAGTCAAGATAACCCTGTTATCAAACACTGCGCTCTCATCCTGCTTTTATACGATGACGGGCAAATGACCCGTCAAATTGCTGAGGTCGTGCAGCTTTCTCCCAGCCAGGTAAGAAGGCGGCGCAGGCAATTTTTCCTCAAGGGCATGCAGTTATTCCCTCAAAAAGTAATACCAGAAATAACACTTCTTCAAGAGCCAATGCCCGATTTACCCCAATCGGAAACTCAAGAACCTCCCATAGTTCAGGAACCAGGGGCATCA
>JBDKUB010000289.1:0-4084 GCA_039679915.1 Anaerolineaceae bacterium | reverse complement strand
AGATACAGCCAGGTAGCGGGTGAGGCTGCCTAAGCCCGCACCTACTTCCAACACCAGGTCATTTTTTTCGAGTTCGGCTGATTCGACAACCCTTTGCAGTGCAACCGGATCGATCAGAAAATTCTGCCCCAAACGTTTATCCGGGCGTAGGCCGGCTTGGCGCAGCAATTGAGAGACATCCAAAACGGGTAATTCTAGAGAATTACTTTCAGGGACAGGATGGTTCATCGGGCTGATCAGGCCATTCCCCGGCATTGAAACGGGCGATGTAGTCACGGATGACATCGTAATCGGCGTCCATCACAAACGTGGTATTCTTTTGACGCTCGTTATATACCCGGCTGGGTTCGAATAGTTCTTGCGGCAGCCCGGTCATGATCAAATTCTCCTGCTTCAGTTGCGGCACCAAACAAGACAATTGCATTAATTGCGAAGGGCTCAAATCAGTCTGCACCGAATCTTTGAACGCGGCAATCAACTTAGGAACTTTAACGATGATTGCGGGATCGGTCAGCTTTTCTTTAAGCGCACACAGCACAATGGTTTGAAAATCCTGACGGGTGAAGTCATTATAGAGCTTGCGTACCCGCGATAAGCGCAGCGCTGCTTCTCCGTTCAAGTGCTGCTGCCCGGCATTGAAATATCCCAGGTCAACCGTAGCGGGATCATCGGAGCGCCCATCGACCGGTTTCTCCAAATACACATCGATGCCGCCGACAGCATCTACGATTTTAACGAAAGTATTCATATTCACTGCGCCGTAGTGATCTACCTGTATACCGAAATTCAAGCTTAGAGTGCGCGCCAGTAAACCCGGACCAGCCCCAGGACCGGAATAATAACCCATGCCTTCACCGCCAAAGAAATAGGCTTGGTTCAATTTGCCATGATCGACGCCCTTTGTGGGATCGAGGTCGGGAATCTCCACCCATAAATCCCGCGGAATGGAAAGCACGGTTACTTTGGGAATGGTAAAATCCACCCGGGCGATGCGGATAGCATCTGCTAATCCATACTTGTAATCCTGCCCACTATCCGCACCGATACCTAATATGAACATAAGCGCTGGTCCACCACAGAGGGGCGCCGGTGTAGGGGTTCCTTCTAATGTCGGTATGGTCGTGACCGTTGACTTTGGGGTGAGGGTAGCCTCCACAGTGTTTTGTACCTGCGGCAACTGAGCGCTCTCAGCCGGGGTGGAGGTCGGCATATCCAACCCCGGACCAAGGGGTTTTTGCATTTGTACTTTGAGGCGTGGGTAAAAAAACATCCCGCCGATAATCAGCAATACGGCGACTGTTCCAAAGAAATAGAGAATTATTTTTTTTGTTTTCGGCATAGAATGCGATTGCTTTTATATAAAGAATTTTAACTTTAGAATATTCTTAGCGAAGATTATAACATTTCCCAGCTAATGCCCTGCGAATGCCCTTCCCCCTTTAAGGCATAGCTGAATATATATTATGCCACGTTCAAATCATCCAAAAATTCACTAAATGCAGCTCGCTGCTCATCGGATAGCGCCTTAAACGCCTGCACAAATTGATCGGTGCGGGTAGAACCAAACCGGCGTGCTCCTGCTCGCAGATATTCCAGCACTTCTTCGATCTTGCGGATGCCCCCGGCAGCTTTAACCAGACATTTTCCTTCTACAGCCTCAGCCATCAAACGCACATCATCCAGAGTGGCACCTCCCTCAGCATAAGCTGTGGACGTTTTGACAAAATGCGCCCCAGCCTGAACAATCCATTGGCAAGCACGCCGTTTTTCTTCCTGGGTAAGGTAGATATTTTCCAGGATGACTTTGACCTTTGCTCCGTGAGCTGCTTGCACCACCCGTTGGATATCTTCGATAAACAGCGCCTGTTGGCCGTTTTTAAGCGCCGGGATGTTCATCACCATGTCGATTTCTTGGGCGCCCATATCCATCACCGTTTTCGCCTGAAACTCCTTCATCGCTGGGGTTTCGTTGCCATGTGGAAAACCAACCACAGTTCCCAACAATACACCACTGCCCTTAAGTTGCTCGAGACCCAAGCGAATGTAATGGGGTTGAACGGTAAGCGAGGCGGTTTTTAACCGGGCTGCAGTTTCCGCAGCAGCCAGCACCTCTGCACGCGTAGCTTGCGGTTTCACCATTGAATGATCAAATAGTTTGGAGAAATGGGATACTTTCATAAAGAATTGAGATTTACCACTCGCTTGTTCAATGTGCTCAATTTGCATCGTGTAATTGGGATATCTGACGCAGCAAACCAAGCACCATCATTCCCAACTTAATTCCTTCGCTTGCGCCCATGTTTAGTTTACCGTGTTCACGGTCTGCTTTTTGAACAAGCAAATAGGCAGCCCCTATACCAATCAGTGCGCCGATAATTGCACCGGTAGTTAAAGTTTTCGTTCGCCACTTTGAGGATCCAGTTGATAAACTCTTTTCTTCCATAAAATACACTCCCATCCAAATTCGGGTTATTTTCTAAAAATCGACTTCAAGCCGGCCCGGGCAGCCTCGACTTTCATGATCGGTTCGACGGCTTTATCAGCGCTTCGGGTGACTTGCTTCTCAATCATCGAAATCTTATTTTGTGCCCGAAAGGCAATTCCAGGAAGATGCTGTGAGATTTTATTGACACCATACACAAGCGCAATAAGGATAACTAAAAATAACAACCCGGGCAAAAACATCAAAAAGATAAGCCAGATGATGCTCATATTCCCCCAGGTTCTAACTTCTCCCATCGCGCCCAAACTGACTACCACCGACAATCCCACGAGCAGCAACGTCCCTATGATGAATGGCAGTGTAATCTGCCAGAATGCTTCTCTGCGATGCGCTTGGTGAGTGGTTGGGTTATGTTTGGCTTCTCGAGATTCCGATGGAATTTCCATACTTGCCTCGTATTTTAACATTAAAACCGATACAAGAGGATAACATTTGTGCCTTCTTTTCCTTGACATTATTTATAAATAATTATCACGGTTATTTACAAATTATTCTCTATTCTTGATTTCGGAGGATTTGCCCATCATTTCAATTTTGACAGTCATCCAATCGACCCAAATCCGAGGCTGGGAAAGTTGGTTATTGCGAGTATAATCGGCGCGATAACGATGTTCAAAATTTACCGTTTGCCTTCCTGGATATTATTTATTCTTATAATTGGAGGATTATTATTAGCTTCCTGCGGGGAATCCAACGTAGAGCAGGATAATACGCCACTTCCTACTTCTACTTACCCTCCCACCACAGATACTCCAATCCCACCCACTGCCACCAGCGAACCACTGGCAGCGATCGTCAATGGCGAGAATATCAGCATGGCAAAATATCAGGAAGAGTTATCTCGCTATCAGGCTGCGATTGGCACGGAACTGGCAACAGAAGATAAACAGCAGGTTTTGGATGATTTAATCAACCAAACCCTTTTCGCCCAGGCAGCCATAGAATCGGGCTTCAACGTTGATGAAGCGATGGTTCAACAAAGATTCGACCAATTGATAAATGATCTGGGCAGTCGTAAAGCGTTAGATGATTGGTTGCAAGCTAACGGATATGACGAAAATAGTTTTAGAAAAGACCTAAAACAAGCGATTGCCGTCGCATGGATGCGCGACCAAATCGTCAATCAGGTACCTGGTGAAATGGAACAAGTACACGCTCGGCAAATTCTGCTATATAATGCGGATAGCGCCAATCAGGCTTTGGAGCAGCTCCGCAATGGCGTAGATTTTACTAAGTTGGCAGCCGAATACGACCCAATAACTTACGGCGATTTGGGTTGGTTCCCGCGTGGTTATTTACTGGACGAAATACTCGAGGAAGTGGTCTTCAAACTTCTACCAGGTCAATATAGCGATGTCATCCAAACCTCAGCCGGTTTTCATATTGTGCAAGTGGTCGAAAAAGAAAGTCAACGCCCCCTGGATGATGCAATCCGTCTCGATTTGCAGGAAAAGGCTTTGGAAGATTGGTTGGCTGAGCGCCGTCTCGATAGCCAAATCCAGATCATCACACCTTAAACCCTCATTAGGGGAGTAACACTATGGATAGTTTTGATTTAGCCGATCAACGACCTGCCAGGAA
>JBDKUB010000291.1:0-14228 GCA_039679915.1 Anaerolineaceae bacterium | reverse complement strand
CATGGTTTTATAAAACCGCAGCGATTGTTCGACATCGCACATAAACCAATCTCATAACATTGGCTAATTATATGACGATTCTTTGTTCAAATTAGTTCCCATTTATTGATATAGATTGATTGTCACTGTTCCACCCTAAATAATCACTCCCCAATTGGCGATTCATCAAAGCATTTCGCGGTTCGAAAAGATAATCGTTTAGCTTGTTGAGAACGTAAAATTCACTGTAAATAAAAAGCCTTCCGCAGTATCAAAGCTTTGCGGAAGGCACTTATATAAATATTGGCGCTCCTACTCGAGCGCTGAAAACCGATAATTAGGTGAACCCTAAGAAATACCCTTCAGCGATTGGTTCAATCATGGGTAATATCAGTTAATACTTCTTCGGAGATAAGATATAGAGGGTCAGCCAGATCCTTAAGCCACCCTCTGAGCTTTTCTTGATAAGCGGGATCATAAAAGGATTTTTCAAAGCTTTCTTTATCTTTGAAATATGCTTCTGTCATATATCGATAAGGAGCCTTTTCCAACAGCCAGGCACCTTTCACGACATAAAAATCGGTTTTGACCACGCCTGTCAATTCCATATTCTCTTTTTGATGAGTCGTTGTTCTCCACTTCAAAAATTCCTCGTGATCAGCCCCAGGGGGTAAGTTATAAAGTACGGTTAGTTTAATCATGTTTCTCTATCCTTATACTGGTTTTACGACAAGATCGTGTGGTAAACCGGTCAACACCCTTGCTCCAACATCTGTTACCACTACAATATCTTCAATGCGAATGCCATAGTGGCCAACCTTATACACTCCCGGTTCGATGCTAAAAACCATCCCCACCTGGAGGGAGGTCTGATTTCCATCCATAATCCAGGGTGGTTCATGGATGTCCAAGCCAATTCCATGGCCAGTGCGATGAACAAAGTATTCCGCCAATCCTTTGCTTTCCAAATAATCCCGCGCGGCTTTGTCCACTGTCTGGACGGGTGTGTTGGCTTGCACTCGACGGCGAGCCGCCAGATTTGCTTGATGGACTGCCTCGTAATTTTGTAAGAATTCTGCTGAAGGTTCACCTAAATAGACCATACGGGTGATATCCGATTTGTAACCGTTCAGTGTGGCTCCGATATCTAAAATAACCCCTTCACCCGCTTCCAAAAGCCGGTCGGAAGGATGATGGTGAGGAAATGCGCCATTAGGTCCCGCAGCAACTAACGTAAAATCAACCATCTCTGCGCCATCTCTGCGAAAGAAAGATTCGATTTCCCACGCTACTTCCTGCTCAGTAACGCCCGGCCGGCAAGCCTGCATACCAGCCTGCATAGCTCGGTCCGCTTGAGCTGCTGCATCTGCTAGTTGCTCGATCTCTTCTGATGCTTTGATTTGGCGCAATGAGGCAATCCAACCATCAGCAGAAAAGCTCTTCTGAGGTCGAGCAACTTCTTGCAAACGCAAAAGGAAATCCGCCCGTCCGGCGCCATCGATCGCTATATTTCGGTGAACTCCCACTTTTTGCAATGCACTATTTATCGCCTGTTCAGGACCTACATCGTCTTGCCATGAAATCAACGGTACTTGAACATGGGCTTCGATTTGTTCGCGGTTCAACTCCGCTGCTACCCAAATTAAACCTTGTGCGCTGATTAGCAAAGCGTTGAACCGTTCATCCAAGTGAGGGACAAAACCGACAAAGTAGCGTAGGTTTGGAGCCGTTGTCACTGCCAATAGGTCGATTTCATTTTGCTCCAATTGATTTTGTATTCTATTGAGACGCTCTTCATAAACATTCATGAATAGAACTCCTCCTTAAGAAAACGAAGGTTTAGAAGGCAGATCAAAGATATGCCATGCCTCGATTTCATCTCCAGGGGGAGCTTCGCTGCCCCCTCTACGGCTGGGTCTCCAATCTAACTTATTCTCTAATTCTGACATAAATTCAGCGAACTTAAACGGCGCCAAAACAGCATCGATGACCGGTACGCCCAGCTCTTGTTGCATTACCTGATGGAAACCATATTCTGCTGTGCAGCCGAGAATCAATACTTCGGCGCCGTCTTCTTCTATTGCTTTCCGGCCTTCACTGATTAATCGCTCACAAGTTTTCGCTTTATCGACTTGGAAATCATGCACACCAAAATCCAGGGCACGCATGGAGGATAAGCGGTGTTCATATCCATAGAGATATATATTCTCACGCATTTTGGGGATCCATTTCCGGCGTCCGACCAAGACTGAAAAAGTATTGCCAAGATTACTGGCTATTGTTGTTGCAGACTGACACGGAGCTACAACAATTGCATCTCCTGAAACTTCACGGGCTTCCCTTAACCCAACATCGTAAAAACACCCGATCACCATAGCATCGTAATCTTGGGCTGCAGAATAAACTATTCGAACAATATCAGCTACCACCATCGCCTCATATGAATGATATTCAAGATGAAAAGGACGACCTGCGGGTAACGAGATAATTTCGAGGCTAGTATCTGCCCGTTTTACTTCTTCGAGCATCTTTTTTGTGTCGGCATCGAATACAGGTGTGCCAATGGGGTTAATCCACAAAACGCGCATAGCTCCTCAGCATAACCTTAATGCTTGCGACCGGGCGTATATCCCACTACGTGTAAGGATTTGGGATCTACGATAACACCATAAGATTTTTCAGCGATGGTCGGGGTAATATATTCGTTCTTAACGTCCTCAACCACTTTCTCTACTGGTCGTTCGAGAGGATTTCCCCATCCCGCTCCTGTACCAGTCATTACGTGGATGATATCGTTTGAATTCAAAGTCAATCCACTAATGACCGAATAGTGTTCTTTTTTTCCATTGGAGCGTTCAATAATGACATGATTAGGTGAACCGGATTCGCCGCCCAATAACGGCCAAGGGAGGTATTTTGAACGAGTGTAAGCCACTGTCAACCAAGCATTGTCAGAACGTATTCGATAATCAATCCGCACCCCTTTACCGCCGCGATGATACCCAGCTCCGCCTTCTTCATCATGAAAACTCAAATAATCCACGGTAACACCATAACGAGCCTCTGCAATCTCGGCGGGGCAATTAAAGGTTTCTCCGTGCAAAGCAGAGAATTGACCAGAATTACCATCTTTTAGTGGTGAACCACCCCAACCGCCCAACTCTGGTTCGATTACTGCATACACTCGACCACTATCGGGGTGAGTTCCACCAAAAAGAGTTCCGCATACCGATGAAAAACCACCCGCGGGAAGCAAATTCGGGTTCTTCTCAGCCAAACAGCGCACAATCAAATCGTGGACGCGAATCGTAATCTCATAGTAGATCCCCATAGCGGCTGGATAGATCGGATCAAACACACTGCCTTCGCGAGTCATTACTTTCAGCGGTCTAAAAGTCCCACCATTTGCGATTCTTTCTGGGGATGTAATACCTTTGAAAGCAATCTGACATGCTGTGATGGTCTCATCACGGCTCATGTTGAAAGGACCTTTATCTTGATCGGGATTATCACGCAGGTCGATAATAAATTCATTATCGGTAATCTCGACTTTGACCACATAATCGGGCCCATTATCCTGCGGTTCTACTAATTCATAAACACCTTTAGGCAAACGACGGATAGCATCTAGGCTCACCTGCTCACCATAATCCAAGTAATCCTCTACGGCTTTGAGAAAGACGTCCTTGCCATACTTATTGACAATTTCCATCACTCGTCGCTCACCAACCCGCACTGAGGCAACTTGCGCCCACATGTCCCCGGTCAAGAAATCGGGCATGCGGCAATTGGCTATCAGGATCTCGAAAACAGAGCGGATGAGTTGCCCACGTGAAAAGAGTTTGACCGCTGAAAATATCATTCCTTCTTGGAAGATTTCGGTGGCATCGGTGGACATACTGCCTGGTACCTTCCCTCCAACATCGTTCCAGTGGGCAATATTTGCCGTCCATGCAACAATTTCATGATTCACAAACACCGGCATAACTAAGATAACGTCGTTAAGGTGAGTTACACCGCCTGTATAGGGATCATTGGTTATAAAGATATCCCCATCTTCGATATCACCGGGTTGATCATACTTCTTGATCACATGCTTAACAGCCTTATCCAAAACACCCACAAAAGCTGGAATTCCCGCTCCCGAACCGGCTAATTCTCCATCCTTGTCAGTAATGCCGGTCCCCATATCCAATACTTCATAAATAATGGCACTCATTGCCGTGTGTCGTAATGCGGCGAACATTTCGTCGGCTGCAGCTTGTAGTGAACTTTGTATTATTTCGATAGTAATCGGGTCAAATTTAGTTGCCATCGGCGCGCTCCTTATTTTCCAACATTGATCTGGTAATTTCCATATTCATCAATTCGACACGGGTGACCAGGTGGAATGACGATCGTTGCTCCCGATTCCTCCACTATTGCTGGCCCGCTGAAATTCATGCCCGGCTCCAATAGATCCCCGTTATAAATCGTAGCTAGATGAATCCCAGCCTCGATGAAATCAACATTCCGTTTCCCTTTTATTGCATCCTCAATTTTCTTACCACTGGGTTGAATCTTCTGTGGTTTTAGTTTATCCACCTCAGCAATGGCAATCAGATGATAGCACACCAACTCTACAGGTGCCTTCAGGCGATAGGTATATTCCCGTTCATAGTCAGAATGGAATGTTTCCAGGATTGTAGCCAGAGTTTCTGCAGTGATTTCTCCGGTAGGAAGAGTAATCTCAACTGAATGCTCTTGATTCTGATAGCGGCATCTACCATAGCGCAAAAAATGTACTCGTTCCTCGGCTATACCTTCGACTCGATATGATTCCAAAGCTTGTTTTTCCAATGTCTTGTAGGTTTCATTGAGCTCTTGAGCTGCGTTATTATGAGAAAGCTCCACAATTTGGGTCAATAGATAATCACGCCTCAAGTCGCTCAAAAGCATCCCCCAGGCTGAAAATACAGATGATAACCGCGGCACAATCACTTTCTTGATGTTTAAGTCCCGCGCTAACGCATCTGCATGCATTCCTCCTCCACCACCAAATGCCACTAGAGTGAAATCTCGGGGGTCATGGCCGCGGTTGATCGAAATCAGCTTTATCGCATTCATCATATTATTGTTGGCTATGCGTACAATACCTTGGGCTACTTCCTGTGGCGTGAGATGAAGTTCGTCAGCTAATTTTTGCAAAGCCCGATTGACTCCTTCCATATCTGCGACCAAAGTACCTCCACAAAAATAATCCGGATTGATACGACCCATGGCCAAGTTTGCATCTGTCGTGGTAGGTTCTGTTCCGCCAAAGCCATAAGATACCGGCCCTGGTTTTGCGCCGGCACTTTGCGGACCGACGTGTAAGCGTTTGTATTCATCCACCCACGCAATCGAACCACCTCCATTACCAATTTCGACCAAATCTACCACAGGTACCATAACCGGATAACCCGAAAAGGTTGGTGACCGCTCGACGTAATAATTTGTATTGAGTTTTACTTCCCCATTTGTGATCAAGCCGCACTTTGCCGTCGTACCCCCAATATCAATTGCAATCACATTCGGCTCTCCAATTAGCCGCCCTAACGCCGCTGCACCCCAAATTCCTGATGCCGGGCCTGACTCTATCATCGTAATCGGTATCTGTCGAGCTGCATTGACAGTATCGATTCCACAGTTCGATTGCATAATGTACGGTGTACAAACCATTCCAGCTTCACTTAGCCGACTAGTCAAACGATCTAAATAGTTATGAGCGATTGGTTGTACATAAGCAGAAAGAGCAGCGGTATTGGTTCGTTCATATTCTCGCCATTCTCGAGTGATTTGGTGAGACGCCACGACAGAGACATCTGGCCACAGTTTGCTGATTTCTTCCATCGTCTGTTGTTCGTGAATAGGGTTAGCATAGGAATTTACGTAGCAGATTGCAATTGCCTCAACCCCTTCCTTGCGAAAGATATCCAGCAAGTCCGACAATTTAGATAAATCTATTGGTTTGACCACTTCCCCTTTATAGGAAATTCTCTCCGCGACCTCTCTTCGCAAATAACGCGGTACAAAGGGGATCGGTTTCTGATATTCAAGATTGAAAAAATCTGGTCGATCGCCTCGCCCAATCTCTATGATATCTCGAAAGCCTTGCGTTGTAAGCAAAGCAGTTTTTACACCTTTGCGCTCGGTAATTGCATTGATTACAATTGTTGTTCCATGCACAAAGGATTCAAATTCCACCGGTTTCAGTTTGGCTGCCTCAATTACATCGATAACACCCTGTTCGAACTTCTGGGGTGTTGTATGGCTTTTAGCAGTGCCAACCTCTCCATCCCTAGTCACATAAACTAGGTCGGTGAATGTACCTCCAATGTCTGTTGCTACTCGAGCCATAGTTCCTCCATTCATATTGTTTCTAAGGTTAATAATTTTTCAACTAGATATCGGTATTCACTTATTCTTTTGGAAGATATAAATGACATCTCACTTCATGACACTCATCCATTTGCGTGAAGACCGGATCAATTTCCATGCAAATTGGCATAGCAAATGGACAGCGAGTATGAAAACTGCACCCCTTAGGGATATTCACCGGGCTGGGAATTTCTCCGTGAGAAATCACCTTCTTTGGACGTAATGCTTCCTCTTCCTCAGATACAACCGGAATCGATGAAAGCAGCATCTGTGTGTAAGGATGCAAAGGTTTTGAGAAGAAATCGCTTGTATACGCCACCTCACAAATTTTGCCTAGATACATAATTGCTACTCGAGTAGCAACGTTACGCATCAAACTCAAATCGTGGGTGATAAAGAGATAAGAGAGATTAAATTCTTTTTGCAATTGAAGCAGTAGATTAATTGTTTTAGCTTGTACGGAAACATCTAATGCCGAAGTAGGCTCATCCAAAATGATTAATTGAGGATTTGTAGCTAACGCTCGGGCAATTCCCACAATTTGTTTTTCTCCCCCACTCAACATGCGTGGGTATCGATACATCGTCTCGGGAGGTAAACCTACAATCTCTAATAAATAGATGACCATTTCCAAGAGATTCTTGTCTTTCTGATGAACTCGCAAAGGCATTTCCAATATTTGCCGTATCGTATGCCGTGGATTGAGAGAAGAGCCAGGGTCCTGAAATACTATTTGGATAGCTTTTTGTAATTCTTTAGGCCGTTTATCTTTATAGGCAATATCCTTATCCAAAAACCGGATTTTTCCACCTGTTGGCTGATACATTCCAACTACTACATAGGCAACGGTACTTTTCCCTGAACCCGACTCACCAACCAATCCCAGCGTTTCACCAGCATTCATTTCGAAAGAAATGCCATCAACAGCTTTTACCGTTACCGGTTGACGATTCAAGGCAGATCCTGTCTGCCCAATTAGAAAATGTTTCTTGAGATTATCGACGGTTAGCAATGCTGCTGTCATAGGTTAACCTTCTGTTCAGATGAGTAAAGGAAACAAGCAACAGAGTGATTTTGCTCCACTTCGATCAGGGGAGGTTTTTGCATCCGACAAATTTCCGCGACTTGTGTACAACGGGGATGAAAGCGACATCCAGTGGGTGGATTATGGTAATTCGGGATGTGGCCAGGAATCCCATTAGCAATTCCACCTCCTGTTAAACGCGGCACCGTGGCGATTAAACCTTTTGAATAAGGGTGCAGTGGTTGTTGAAATATCCGCTCTGTATTCGCAGTTTCAACAATCGAGCCGGCATACATCACGTACACACGGTTAGTCAACTCTCTCACCACCCCTAAGGTGTGGGTGATCAAGATCACAGACATATTACGATTTTCAACCAGGTCTCGTAACAAACGTAGGATTTGATCTTGAATGGTGACATCCAAGGATGTTCCGGGTTCATCAGCAATCAGGATCTGCGGGTTAGTCGTAAGAGCCATGGCAATACAAATCCTTTGTCGCATTCCACCGCTCAGTTGAACGGGATAGCTCTCCAATAAACGTTCTGCATCAGCAAGCGAAACATCCTGAAGTGCATTAATTGCTACGGATCGAACTTGCCGAGAATCATTCTTCCGTTCTTCCAGCAAATTGTTACGGATGACCGCTTCCATTTGTTTGCCAATGGTAAAAACTGGATTCAAGGCAGCAGTAGGATCTTGGAAGACCATAGAAATGGATTTCCCTCGCACATGGGACAGCTCTTCTTCCTTCATCTTCAGGATATCACGACCTTCAAGAAAGACTTGTCCCTCAGATATGCGCGCCGGAGGGGTAGGTAACACCCTCAATACTGCCCTCATCGTTGTCGTTTTACCACAACCTGTTTCCCCTACCAAACCAATCCGTTCACCGGCATACATTTTGAAGTTAACTCCATCTAAAACACGGAGATCTCCACCATATACAGCAAAATTCACATATAAGTCTTTAATCTCTAAAAGTGGGGAACTGGTTTCTGTCATATTAGGATTCCTCAGAGGCAAACATATCGCGAATACCATCTCCCAGAAGATTGAAGCCCAACACGATGACAACAATCGCCAAGGCGGGAAAAACAGCTATCCACCATTGATCTGGTAAATATTTTGAGCCATCGGCGATCATCGTCCCCAAACTAGGTTCAGGAGGTTGAACCCCCAAACCGACAAAGCTTAACATTGAACCGATAATGATGACCCAGGCGACATCGATACTCATCTTAGTCAGAATCGGGGAAATTGTGTTGGGTAGAATTTCGCGAAATAAAATATGAGCAGTGCTGGCGCCCGTTACCTCTGCTGCGGTAACGAAGTATTCATTGCGTAGTGTCGTGGCTAATCCATAAACAAGCCGGGTATACCATGGCCACCACATCAGAGAAATAGCCATCATGCTATTCCACAAATTGGGTTTTAACACCGATGCTACAGCCAACGCCAGGATCAAAGGCGGAACAGCTAAAAAGATATCGGTTATCCGCATGATGAGCGTGTCAATCCAGGTGCCATGAAAGTAACCGGCAACCAAACCGAGGAATACTCCCGGTGGCACTACCAAGGTCAAAACTACCACCCCCATAAGTAAGGATGACCGCATTCCAAATATTATTCGACTCAAAATATCACGCCCAATTTGGTCTGTTCCCAATAAATAGGTCAGATTGGGAGGCCTTTTTGCATTTGCAAAATCAGTAAAAGGGCCTGCATGTGCCGGGTAGGGAGAAATATAAGGTGCCAGTAAGGCAATTATTATGACCGCAACTACAACAATCAATCCAGTAATGGAGAGCGAATTTCGAGAAAACTTATACCAGTTGCGCCCTATCTCTTCCCGCCGGGAATTGTGTTCAAGTTGCTTGATGTAATCAATATCATAATTGGGTTTCATTGAAAGTGTTTTCGGGGAGTCCATAGTTCAATCTCCTCTCGCAGATCGCAAGCGAATACGAGGATCTAAGTATGCGATAATAATATCCACCACAATATTCATCACAGCGAAAGCGGCTCCAAAAACCAATATCACTGCTGAAATTGCGTTAAGATCTTTGTACAACATAGCATTCATCCCATAACGCGCTAAGCCTGGCCAATTGAAAATACTTTCTACAATGAATGCTACCGAAAGGATAGAGGCAATATCTAAGCCTAGGATTGATATGGTAGGAATTAATGACGGTTTGAGCAAAAAACGGCTCATGATTTCTCGCTCTGAAACGCCTAAAGCGCGCATATTGGCAATGTAATCCTTAGTCAAATTATCCGCCATCGAAGAACGGGTAATGCGCGCCGCCTGAGCAATCGAACCCATCGCAAGCGATAAAGAGGGTAAAAGAATATGCCAAAGAGCATCTCCGAATGTAGATAATTGGCCATGTAAAAGCGCATCTATGGTGACCAAACCGCTGATCTTTTCTGGAAGAGGAACATTATCACTCACCCGACCAATGACCGGAAACCAATTTAGCGCAAATCCAAATATCAAGATAAATAAGATAGCAAAGATATATGAAGGAGTGACAATTCCCGCATAAGAAAACAAACGCACGAGATTATCAATCCAGGTATCTTTATAACGGGCAGAAAGCATGCCTAACCCAATCCCAAACACTGCCGCAATGGAAGCAGCAAAAAGAGCTAATTCGAGCGAAGCCGGAAAGAATTCTTTGATATCATTCGTAACCGGCCGCTGAGTAATCAATGACAAGCCGAAATCGCCCTGTAGAGCGTCACTCAGCCAATAATAATATTGCATTGGAAGGGACTCATTCAAATGCATCTGTTCCCTTAAACGATCGACGACCCACTGAGGGGCGCGGGCACCGACAGCCATTCGCGCCGGATCGCCGGGCATGATGCGAGCAATGATAAAAATTACTATTGAAAGGCCCAGTAATACGAACACTGAATAAACGATTCGCTGAATAAGGAATTTCACCATGGACATAATGGCACCTAGAACATCTTCTACTCACAACTTTTACATTTGCGTCGAGGCGGGGGAGAAGCTCTCCATTTTCATCAAATACTGGTGAACTTCTCCCCTAGGGCGACTCTGACAGGGATTAATCTGCTCAGGGAGGAGCGATTATTGACAATCTACTCCAATTTTAGGAACGAAAAAGTAATAACCCATGAGCATACTGGTTGCACCTCGAGTGGCTGGAAAATCTACACAAGAACGGACAGCCCGTTTTTCTACCTGGTCATAGACCCAAATAGAAACTGCATTATCTACTAATTTGCGTTGGATAGCCTTATATTTTTCATAACGCTGGGCTTCGTCCATAGTCGCCAGAGCATCCTCTAAATCAGCATCCAATTCGGGGTCCAGCAACCATTCATTTTGTTGCCAGGTATTCGCGGTGCTAGAATGATAGCGTTGCTTGAGCATCAACCCGGCTTCTGGTAGATCAGCAGAGACGTAAACGGTCACAATATGGGGGGATGTTTCGAGCTTGCTCGTTTCTTCTACAACGCTCAACCATGGAGATTTTGTAATTTCAACTTTCATGCCAATCTCAGCCATATTGGATTGGAACAACAATGCATACTTTTCTTCATCAGGTACTTCAGATACCCAGTGCATCTGTAATGGATATTTGTCCAATTCTTTAGCATAGGCACACTGAGCCAATTCAGCTTGGGCTTTCTCCAAATCACGTTTGTAGGGTGTAATCGTATCGTCATGACCGGCCAATGAAGCTGGAATTGGTCCTACTGTCTGTTTCGTGCCTGGCCACTCCAAGCCAATTGCCGCATCGTAATCAAAGGCGTATGACATAGCCAGGCGGCAATGAAGATCGTCGGTTGGTGGAATGCGATTATTGACCATGAAATAAAATGTTGTCATGCTAGGTAGAACCGCAACATCTACATTTTCGATTTTTTCCAATGCCTGATAAGCCTCAAAAGACTGCCATTGATCGGAAATCTCCAACTCTTTCTTTTCCATCAAGCTGCGCACCGTTACAGTTTCTGTGGTTCCGATGAAGCGCGCCTCATCAGGAGCGTTGGGAGCAAAAGTTCCCCACCAGTCGGTATTTTTTTCCATCAGCAAATATTGTTCAAGCGGGAATTCTTTTACTTTATAGGGACCAGACCCTGCATCATTGGTTTGCAACCATTCCTTAGCATAGTCACCGAACTCGCCGTAAGGGCCGTCGGCCTTGATATGTTCACGCACTACTTTTTCATTTGCGATGAATAAACGCGCTAGACTGGGGAGGAACAGAGCACTTGGCGCTTTCAATACAAATTCTACTGTGTAGTCATCTAAAGCTTGTATCGACTCAACCTCCGGTGTAACCAAGTAGGCATATCCTTCACCAATGGTCGCCAGGCGATTATAAGAAAAAACCACATCGGAGGCTTTCAATGGCGTACCATCGTGGAATTTAATATCTTGGCGGAGTGTGAAGGTAAAGGTCTTACCATCCTCGGAAACCGTCCACGCCTCAGCAACCCATGGATCCACGCCTCCCTTGGCATTGGGAAATATCAAGGTGTCATACAGATTGACCAATGAGCTAGAGGAAGCGTAATCATTACCAACCGCGGGATCGATACGGTTTGGCCAGGAGAAAGTCACACGTAGAACTCGCTTAGCGGCAGACGGTTCAACTGGAGCGGCTGGTTCTTCAACCGCTTGCGTTGCTGCCGGCTCCTCCGTTGAGCTTGGTGGTTGTGTGGGAGCGGGGGTACATTGCACTAGCAATAAACTCAAAACTATTACAAGGCAAATCAACAGGAATTGTTTACTCTTAGTAAACATCTCTTCTCTCCTTTCCGTTTAGATATAAATTGGTGGAAATTGACGGAAAATTCAACCGAACAATCTTTCTCACTGCACCTCCTTTTCGTTGACTAATGAAGACATAACTGCTCTGACGGTTGGTTGCATCGTAGCATAGGCGAATAAAACAACACAATCTTCACCTGATCCATTCCTAAGGGTACATGATTGAGGAGCATCAAAAGCAGCACTATCTCCCTCACGCAGGATAATATCCTCTGTAGCGATAGTTATGACCAATTCACCTCTTAGGATGATACAAAAGTTCTCACCTTGCTCTTCTATTTCGACAGAAATCGATTTACTCGGTTCAAGGGTATACTGCCATACCCGCAGGCGAGAGGGTTCTTCGACAGGCGTGAGTGCCACCATTTCATTGACAGAGTTTTCACTTTCTTGAATACTCGTTAAGCTCTTGCGGGTCACAAAAGCAAGCTCGGAGCCTTGGTCCTCTTCAAAGAAATACCGCATATTGACCTGTAAAGCATTTGCTAAGTCGACCAAACTAGATATCGAGGGCGTCGTTTTATCTCTTTCCACTTGAGATAGGTAACTAGTAGAAAGATTGGTTTGTTGGCTGAGCTCAGCCAAAGTCATCTTGCGCTCCTTCCTCAGAGTTTTGATCCGTTCACCAAGACTTTTACCCATTTAAAGTTTCCTATTCATTATTTTTAAGCGGCACGGAGAAGCGCCAATATTTTTAGAAAATGGCTGGAGTAATCATTGATAAGACAATTGTGGGGTGTTCTGTATGGTTGATCAAGCGGTGTTTTTTGGAAGAGTGGAAGTAGATGCTATCACCAGCAAAAAGATCGTAAAAAGTATTCTCAATCAAAACACGTAAAACGCCGGAAAACACAAAACAAAACTCCTCCCCAAAATGGGCACGCTCCTCATCGTATTGCAATCCTTGATTGGCTGGTAAAATGGTGAGAATAAAAGATTGAAATATTGCGTGGGGTAAACGTTCCATTAAAGGTGAATAAATGACAGAAGAGCCTTCGATGCGAAAAGTTTGACGCTCGTTTTTGCGTACTATTCTAGGCGGATGGATCGTCTCGGGGAAAAATTCGGTAATTTTAATATCGAGCGCTTCAGCAATGGCGTACAGTGTGGTTATCGAAGGGGCTGCTTTGGCATTCTCAAGTTGAGACAAGAAACCAGGTGTACAGTTAGTCTTCTGCGCAAGTTCTTCTAGAGTCCAACCTCGCCTTGTTCGCAGTTCTCGCACACGCTGTCCAATGCCGGTAATTGCAGTATCCATTAATTTATTTTAACCACATTACATTTTTTGTCAAGAGTAAATTTTATTAATGTCAACCAAACTTGAAAATGGTCATTGTCTCAATCCTAATGACCATCAATCGGTTAAAATACCTGAAAGGGAACTCTACTACTTTGCGCTAACACTTAGACAATTCACCTTGACATCTATTCTATAAATACGTATAATCCACCTGCCTGCCCCAAAGGGCAGGCGTTGTTATGGTATAAATCAAGTGCTCGAAAAACTTACAAGAAAGAAAATAATAGGAGCGGTATATGCCCCCTCAACCAAAAAGAAAATTATCTAAAGGACGCCGCGATCGCCGGCGCTTACATGATCATCTCAAGGCGCGTAATTTGGTGGTATGTTCTAACTGCGGAGAAATGCGTCTGCCTCATACAGTCTGTCCAAATTGTGGTCATTATAAAGGTCGCGAAGTCATCAATATCGAAGAAAAGAAAAAATAAATCATCGGGCTGTGAGGTACACAGCCCGAATGTTTTTTGACATGGCTGATTCAAAAATCGCTTTCGTTTTCCCCGGTCAAGGTTCACAAAAAGTTGGTATGGGTGCTGATTTATCCCAAACATACCCAACCGCGCGAAAAATGTTCGAAGAAGCGGATAATATCCTCCATTTCCCAATCTCCAAAATTATTTGGGAAGGACCCGCAGAACTGCTAAACGATACCATAAATACTCAGCCAGCATTGCTAATCCAATCATCGGCGGTTCTTTTTGTTTTGCA
>JBDKUB010000160.1:0-4497 GCA_039679915.1 Anaerolineaceae bacterium | reverse complement strand
CCAAAGGTTGACCTTCGATCCAGGTTTGGAAAGCAGGTGCAGCCAGAATATTGTTCAACAGCATTGCCAGACTGAAACGGTCTTTATCTGGGAAAAAGGTATTCACTTCGAGTACGCCTAATTTTTGAAAAGGTGGCGTTTGCACCTGCAAGATCAAATCGCCCAAACTTAAATCCCGTCCCTGACTCCAGGCATTCTCGAATATATTGGCAAGGAGAATATGCTCTCGCGAGCGAACCGGATCCACATCGGTCACTCCAACTAATCCGAGGATCGCGGTAACTGTTCCGGAGATTTTCTCGCGAAGAATTTCCCGATTTTCTTCCCAAGGAATTTCTGGCGCTTTAAGCGACGCCAATATGCTTACCGGAATCCCGGTATCGGAACCCGGTGTGTAAATGGCAAATTCCACCGCGTTCTTAAGCTCGGCGATTCGGTCAGGAGTAATCCCCCACTCCATCAGCCCTTGTTTCCACTGGTTGGCAGTTGTCTCAGCAGCTTGCTCGAGCGAAAAGCCAGATCTCCGTGCCTGATCTGGGTCTATCCAGGGTTGAAAATCTTGCGGAAGCAAATTGGGAAAGTGGAGCAAGGTATTGGTAATATCTCCCTTGGGATCGATCATGATAGAGGGAATACCCATTAATGCGGCTTCTTCCAGCAGCCCAATCCCTAAGCCGGTTTTTCCAGAACCGGTCATACCCACCACCATAGCATGGGTAGTTAAATCTTCAGCATCGTAAAGCAACGCTTCATCGGTTAGTGCTTTTTTATTCGTGTCGTATATCTTTCCTAAATAAAATTTTCCATCAGTCTTCATCTACCACCTCACTAACATGCCAATAACTTGTGTATGCGTTCGATAATATTCATATTTCTCAATAATATCGATTTGATTATAGCAAAACTAATGTATTTTTTACATGATTTTTGGATGAAACCAGAGGGATTATGATAAACTCTATAGTTAATGTAAAGAATTCTGATAGCAAAAATTGTTTATGAAAATCAGAAAACTTCTTACTTATTTTATAGTTATCGCTATTATAGCCTATACAATTTGGGTAGTTTTTTTCCGCTTTGACCCAGATCTTGAAAACGCTCTATCAAGTCTAGGATTGATCGTTATCAATTTTTTGGTAGCGGTCATTGGTTTTGTTATATTTCGTCAAAAAAGCTTCGACAACCGCATTTGCCGGGGTTGGTTATTTCTCGGCTTGGCGGCTATATCGAATGCAATCGCTGAATGTTTGTGGTTTTACTACGATATGGTTTTGGGGGTAAGTCCCTTTCCATCTCTAGCGGATTTCTTCTACTTACTTTTTTACCCTCTCACTTTAACCGGCGTGCTTTTGCTTCCCTATAAACGCGTGAAACGGATGGAATATTACACCTACCTGTTCGATCTATCCATCGTGATGGTCACGTTGGTTATGATCTTCTGGTATTTCATCCTTGTTCCAACCCATCTTTTATCTGAAGGAGGGTTAGAAGGTATCCTTGCCATAGCTTATCCGGTTGGTGATTTATTACTCCTAAGCGGGATTATCACATTATTCCAAAGAAATACAGAAAAAATTTCAAAATGGGTATTGATCTTCCTTTCGCTTAGCATGTTGGTCACAGCCATTCCGGATACCATTTTTGCCTATTATGAATTGAACGATATCCCCTACAGCATGGCATATATGAATATCTTCTGGTTACTCTCGCCCGTATTTGTTATGATAGCAGGGAACAAGCAGTTAGACACAATTTCCACCGAATTAAACTATTCATCCAAAATATCTGAGCGCTCGCAACGATTATTTCGGACAACTTTGCCTTATGCTGCCGCTGCCACTGGACCTACACTTCTTGTAAGGGTTATTAATTCTTCCATGTTAACAGGACTGCAGTTGCAAGGATTATTGATTGGCGTGGTACTGCTGGTCGTATTGGTATTAGGACGGCAACATATTGTTTTGATGGATAATATCCAACTTTATGAAGAGACCCATAAATTAGCCATTATGGATAGCCTGACCAATGTCTACAATCGGCATTTTTTGAATGAAGTACTCAAAAAAGAAATCGAGCGTTCTGATCGATATAAAAAACCTTTTTCTGTTCTATTAATCGATGTAGACAATTTCAAAGCCATCAACGATACCTATGGGCATCTCAAAGGGGATAGTGTACTCAAGATTATCGCGGGTTTGCTTTCAGAGCAAGTTCGCCAATCGGATATACTGGCTCGCTTCGGGGGTGACGAATTTGTGATTATCTTACTGGAATCCGAATTAGAAGGCGCCAAGAAGGTTGCTCAAAAAATCGAATTATACGTCGCAGCTCATTCATTTGCCAACGATCCCTTGAGCGTAAGTATTGGTGCCGCAAGTTATAAACCAGGACTTTCTGCAGAGCAACTATTAGAAGAAGCGGATAAACAGCTTTATAAGAACAAGCAATTAAAAAATTCGTTACATATAATTCCTGCTAGCCTTCTATATTATTAACACTAACTTTGCGCTTTATTTAAAATTGGATCTCAAGCCATTCGAGCAGACGAATTCTGGGCTGATATTGGAGAACTTACCTGGTTTATCCATACACTAGACCCTAAAGGTTTTCTCACCTTTCCAAGATGCTTTTTGACACGGTATTTTTGCTAGAATTAAAAATGATTCGCAATGGAAACCTTTACGGTCTCCTTTTTAATGTAAAAGTGCAAAGACAGAATTATTAATAACCTCTGCGACATTTGGACTTGATGGTTTTTACCCCGGATAATTCTCCATTGAATTGATTTTCATATCGCCATTAAAATATCGTACGAGTCTGAAGCATCATAAAAATAACCGGCATCGATAGGTGGGATTGGCTCTATAAGATAAATATAACATAAACCATAGAATCATATTTTGAGGGTGTTGAAAAAGATTAAGCCATGAATAATTAGCTTCACCCTTACCCAACCTCCCCCAAAATCAAGGACAGATTTTTGGGGGAGGAGTTAATAAATTGCTTTTTTCAACACTTTCATATTTGACAGAGCATTCGTGATTTATCAAATATACTTTTATTGTTAAAGCAATAATCCCCATTTATTCCAACTGGCTATCCAAAATTTCGCGGTAAGCGACGATGACAATCGGTTTTCCCATTAACTGCGTTAAAAAAACAACCCTTTCCTCATCTCCTTGCAATCTCAATTCGCGTATCAAAGTCTCTGGCACGAGAGGCGAACCGCGCTTTTTGATTGTCACGCTACCCACGCGGCGCTCTCGCAAATACGTACGCAATCTCTTTAATCCAAATGGAAACCAATCTTCGATTTTCCATACCCTGGCAAAAGGAGTTTTTACCCATTGGTCGTTTGTCAGATAAGCAATAGTAGGATCGAGTTGATATGCACCGATGCGACTGCCCAAAAGCGCCACCAATCCCGCCCTCAGCACAGCCGGGTCGGGTTCGTAGATAAATGATTGGGGAGCAGAAAGGGGTAGTGATTCGGGGTTTTCACCGGTCAACGTATATCGACCGGGCAATAGTGTCGCCCGCCTTGGAACCGTGCAAAACGAACCAAACCAAAGGACGGCCTCCTTCAATTCGCCCCTTACTGAAATAAATTCGACCTCTGCCTTATAAGATTGGATTTCACGGTAATCAACGCCGGGGGAAATTTTTACTCCCAATGAGGGAAAATCTTTTATCCAATCCTGTATCAAATATAAAGGTGGTCGATAATTTGCAACCGAAAAGATTCGTTTTTCCCCTTCCCTGCGGGCAGGATCGAAGAATAAGGCAGTCTTCTCAGCCGGAGAAGATAAGGCAAAAGGCAGTCCATCTATCAAATTCGCTCGAATAAAATCCACCCGGTTTGGCAAATCCAGATTTTCAACATTCGATTTCGCCATAACCAGACGCAATTCATCGATATCCACACCTATGGTTGGTGCCATTCTGGCAAGTGCTAACGTATCCCCGCCAATCGAGCAGCCTAAATCTAAGATCCGATCAAAGCCGGCGTACCGGTCAGCCCGGTAAGTAGCAACCTCCCATCCAGAAGCTTGTTGTAACGCCTCTCGGGTAAAAAACATTCTATCGGCAAATGGAAATTTTTTTCCAGCCTCCCCTCTCAGAATGGCAATTTCAAGGGCAGCTCGCACAATCTCAGGCGGGAACTTGCGTTCGATGATCTGGTAAAGTCGCAAAAAATCCTCTTCCCGTGGATTCAAACGGGCAGCTAATTCCAGCGCCTCGTTCCCCATTTGAGACCGTAACGAATTGAAATTTTTTATATTCATTTCATGAATGGAAAAAGCAGCTTGTCAAGATTCAGGAAGAACATACATAAAAATTCAAGCATGTAGGTGGTTTAGTATTACCCATTACAGAATCCCTTGACTAGCGGTCTGACAAGCCTGATTCTATGATTTTTAACTAATTTTTTCATTTCTTAACCCCACCCCATTCCTCCCCACAAACGGGGAGGAAATCATATTTGACAGAATATTA
>JBDKUB010000134.1:0-3782 GCA_039679915.1 Anaerolineaceae bacterium | reverse complement strand
ATTTTGGTCAGGCATAATTCATATACTTGATGCATAACTTTCAGCCTTGGGCAAATCAATTTATTGCCATCAATTAGGGACAACTTGATCGATAATCTCTTCGAGCTGCCCGGGCGCGGTTGCCGGGTAAGTCAACCACGCTAAAAACTCACTATTCCCCTTAGGTCCCAGCAGCGGCGAGCGGATTAATCCCTTCACGTCATAGCTTTCCTGTTGAGCATAACCCAACACATCCGATAAAACCTGCCGATGCACTTGCGGATCGCGAATCACACCTTGCCCACGGCGTACTTCGGTGCGGCCGGCTTCGAATTGAGGTTTGATAAGGGCAATGATCGATCCCCTCACCTCTTGTTCCTCAGGGTTAAGAGGCGAGGTCTTAAACCACCCCTTGAACACCGGCAGTAATAACTTCAACGAGATAAACGACACATCCACTGTAATCAGACTGACCGGCTCAGGCAGGCAGTCGATATAGCGAGCATTGCGTCTTTCCATCACCATTACCCGCGGATCCTGGCGCAGCGTCCAGGCTAAAATGCCATGGCCGACATCGATGGCGTAAACCTTGGCAGCGCCATGCCGCAAAAGGCAATCTGTGAAACCGCCGGTCGATGCGCCCACATCGGCGCATATCATGCCGCGGATATCTACATTGAAAGCTTGCAGCGCTGATTTTATTTTTTCACCACCCCGTGAGACGAATTCCTCACCCGGGGTTACATTCAGATCGGCTTCGGTAGGGACCGACATTCCCGGTTTAAATGCCGGCTGACCCTCTACACGCACCCGCCCTGACATCACCAACCGCTGGGCTATCGAACGATTCTCAGCCAACCCCCGCTCAACCATTAATGCATCTAGACGCATTTTTGCCATATTCTTATTGTATCACCCCGATATTTCCATCTGCCACAAACATTAATTCAGCTTTAAGGCTGGAAGGCTGAAACATTTCACTAAAAGGGTATAATCAAACGGCGAGCGTACCTATTATGAAGACATTTCGCGCTATTCATCGATTATTAGTCGACCACCTTTTCTACCCCATCACCTTATCCAGCCTGCTGGCGATTTGCATCTATGCAGGAAGGGTGATTTTCAGTTGGAATTGGGTTATCTATCGCAACCTGGTTTGGAATTTAATCCTGGCATGGCTGCCATACCTTTTTAGTTTGTTAACGGTATGGCTATATCAGGCAAAACCCGGTAATTGGTGGCGGCTGTTGATTCCGAGTGGCTTGTGGTTGATTTTCTTCCCCAACGCACCCTACATTATCACTGATTTCTTTCACCTGGTGGCGCGCCCACCAGTCCCGTTGTGGTACGACATTGTTCTTTTAGTAGCATTCACCTGGACCGGCCTGGTTCTGGGCTTGACTTCGCTGCGCGCCATACACCTGATCGTCGACAACTATTTGGGGCGTTTCTTGGGCTGGTGCTTCGCCACGTTTTCTTTGGCGTTGGGTGGTCTAGGTATCTACCTAGGCCGCTTTGCACGTTGGAATAGCTGGGACTTGCTGCAACAACCCAAACAAATCTTAAAGGATATCATCATGCCCCTCATAAATCCCTTATCGAATATGCGCTTTTTTGGCTTTATTTTAATATTTACAGCCTTGCTGGTGGTGTGCTACATCACCTTCATTTCCACCCAGCGCATCGAACCTTCGAAAGAAGCCAAAGAACAATTCGGCTAAGGCAGAGTATAATTTGACCTGTTCGAAAACCAGGTTTATCTAAGGAGATGAATAAGATGACCGACGCGCGTGATCGTGCACTACAGTATGCACATGAAAACCGAGCAAGATTTCTCAAAGAAATGAAAGAAATAGCTTCCATTGCCTCTGTATCGACCGACCCCGCTCACAAGAGCGACATACAAAAAGCTGCCTCTTGGATGGCTGCTCGTTTGGAAAATTTGGGGATGAAAAAGGTGCAAATACTTCCTACGCAGGGTCATCCGGTAGTTTATGGTGAAACCATGGAAGCTGGCGAGAAAGCACTGGTTGTTTTGATCTATGGACATTACGATGTTCAGCCGGCGGAACCGCTGGAACTTTGGAATAGTCCAGCCTTCGAACCCACCCAACGGGGTGATAATCTGTATGGTCGCGGCGTCTCGGATATGAAGGGGCAAATCATGGCAAGCCTTTTTGCCATCGAAGCCATCCAGAAAACCGATCATTTACCTTGTAATTTAAAATTCATCTTCGAAGGTGAAGAAGAAATTGGCTCGCCCAACTTGGCGCCGTTTATCGCCAATCACAAAGAATTATTGGCTTCCGACTTGGTGCTCAACCTGGACACGGGCATTATTGCCGAAGACTTTCCTTCGATCACCTGCTCTTTGCGCGGATTGGCATATTTCGAAATCAGGGTCAGCGGACCCGCAAGCGATTTGCACTCCGGAGGGTTCGGCGGTGCGGTGCATAATCCGGCACAGGTGCTGTGCGAATTGATCGCCGGGATGCATGATGATCAAGGGAGAATAACCTTGCCCGGATTTTATGACCGTGTGCGCCCGTTGACAGTTGAAGAACGGGCAGAGATGGCGCGCTTACCCATCAACGACGAGACCATTCTAAAAATCACCGGAGCTCCGGCTTTGTTTGGCGAAGCCGGCTACACTGCCATCGAGAGAATCGGCGCCCGCCCCACGCTGGATGTCAACGGTATGCTTTCCGGTTTCACCGGCACAGGTTCCAAGACTGTGCTGCCTGCCAAAGCGATGGCAAAAATATCCATGCGCCTGGTGCCCGATCAAGATCCAGCCGAAGTGAATCAACAACTGCTCCAATACATGGAAAAGAACGCTCCCCCCACGATTCGTTGGGAAGTGGAGCAATTAGCAGGTGGATTTCCCTCCATTGTTGACCGAAATGCACCTGGTGTGCAAGCCCTCGCCGATGCCTTTCAAACTGTTTGGGGTAAACCGGTCGTCTTCAAACGCGAAGGAGGCAGTGTGCCGGTAGTCGCACAAATGCAGAGCATTTTGGGTAAGGCTTCCATCTTGTCCGGGTTTGGGCTGCCGGACGATAATCTGCATGCACCCAATGAAAAGCTGCATCTGCCCACCTGGTATCGCGGCATCGATGTGTT
Source organism: Anaerolineaceae bacterium (assembly GCA_039679915.1). Classification (GTDB taxonomy): domain Bacteria; phylum Chloroflexota; class Anaerolineae; order Anaerolineales; family UBA4823; genus JAAZNS01. The sequence continues at coordinate 680 of JBDKUB010000134.1, read as the reverse complement.
GATTCACTTCTTTTATAATTTATGAAACGTAAATCGAAGTAACGACTCTTACAGGTACAAATTATGTCAGAACTCAAACTTCCCACATATGGCGGTCAAGCCCTGATCGAGGGCGTGCTCATGCGCGGTACACAAACCGCGGTTATTGCCATGCGCGCCCCCGACCAGCAGATCGTCATCCAATCCGAACCATTGGGCGCCATTTACCGGGGAAAATTATCCCGCATTCCATTTCTGCGAGGCTTGATTTTGCTTTGGGATGCACTAGGGCTGGGTATGCGCGCCCTCACTACTTCTGCCAATATGCAAACAGGCGAGGATGAAAAGCTGGAAGGCGCATCGCTTTACCTGACGATTGGACTTTCCCTGGCAATCGGTATCGGGCTTTTCTTCCTGGCGCCTGCCTGGGCAGGTCAGCTTACAGAGCGATATTTCCATATAAATGCCTGGTGGAGTAATGTGGTAGAAGGCATCATCCGCTTGATTTTAGTGGTAGGCTATATTTGGGCAGTGGGCAAGATGCCCGAGATCGCACGCGTGTTTGCCTATCACGGTGCAGAGCATAAGACCATCAATGCTTTCGAGGCGGGTATGGAGTTGGTCCCCGAAAAAGTGGCTGAGGCATCGATGGAACATCCCCGCTGCGGAACATCTTTTTTGCTGACTTTGGTAGTTTTTTC
>JBDKUB010000468.1:0-7645 GCA_039679915.1 Anaerolineaceae bacterium | reverse complement strand
GATGTGTTTTACTCGTTGGGAGTGGAGGTCATTGGCATCCCTATGGACGAAAATGGGATGCTGGTCGAAAAATTGGAAGAAATATTGTCCGCTCAAAAGCCTACCCTTATCTATACCATACCCACTTATCAGAATCCGACCGGTATTTCCATGAGCGGCCCACGCCGACGTCAGCTCCTGTCGTTGGCAGCGCAGTACGATGTCCCAATTTTGGAAGATGAATTTGTTGGAGACCTGCATTATGATGGCCACTTGCAGCCGGCTTTGAAAGCTCTGGATCAGGAAGGCAGGGTAATTTACTCCGGCACATTTTCGAAAATGCTCATGCCTGGTTTGAGGTTGGGATATATCGTCGCTGATGGCCCGGTTTATGACCGCCTGGTGGAGTGGAAGATGGTTACCGACCTGGGCACCTCGGACCTAATGCAGCGCGCCCTGGAAGCCTATATCACCGTAGGCCGTTATCAGTCGCACCTGCACCGCGCCTGCCGAATTTACCGTCAGCGTCGGGATGTTATGCTGGCAGCTTTGGAAAAAACGATGCCATTGGGATGCCAGTGGCAAACTCCCCATGGCGGATTGTTCATCTGGCTTCAGTTGCCCGAGGGGTTATCGACCAACGAACTCTATCCGATTGCACTCGAAGAGAAAGTAAAGTTCCTGGCTGGCGCCATTTGTTATCCCGATAATAAGTCCTTCAGGCATATGCGCTTGAATTTCACCATGCAACCACCCCAACAAATAGAAGAGGGAGTCCGCCGGCTGGCAAAAGCTGTCAGGCGCTATATGAATTCTAAATGATGGGTGAGGCTCTCATCGTGTGGGGAATAGGTACACCCATCAACTTGCATATCGTTGGCGCCAGTTGCAGTTGAGAGATTGTTTTCCCAGTATCGCCTTCACCGATCACACCAGACTGAACGAAGAACAGAGGCACGATTCGCACATCGGGAGTAGTGCCGCCGTGAGCATGGTCGTCGTTTACACCGTGGTCACCGGTCACCAGAATATGATAACCCAATGACATCCATTCCGGCAGTAAATTGGCAAGCATAACATCTTGGTGGATTGCTGTGTTGCGGTATTTGCTAGAATCGGCGCCATAGGTTTCACCGATGTTGTCCATGCCCATGGGGTGGATCAATAAATAATCGGGGTTAAAGCGCCGCACCAATCCTCCCGCAATATGAAAAAGCTCGATGTCTGGAAATTCATCCTGAGTATAAAAGCGCCCATGCTGAATCAGCAGGGAGGGGTCATCCACCTCACGGTCGTTGATTGGGTCGTAAGGTACGCGGTTGTAAAGCTCGGAAAACCAGAAATAAGCTGCCGCGGCGGTAGTCTTGCCGGCATCGATAGCAGCTTGAAAAATATTGGGCTGGTTGGAACGACGCACCACATAGTTAGAATAGATACCATGAGCCGTTACCGGCAAACCCGTATGCACTGTTTCATACATTGGGCGGGACATGGTGGGGAGCTCTCCAGTTACCCGATACAGGCTTGCCTGTTGGGTTTCAACCAGGTGACCGAGAAAACCCATACTTTGAACCGCTACGTCGTAGCGTAACCCATCGGAAAGAACCAAGATAATTTTATTGGCAGGGGGCATAGGTGCAATCACCTTTTAAAATGATATTGTGAGATAGCCTAATTATAAACAGAATTATCTCATAACCCAATAGGGTTTTGCCTTTATCCAGTCTATACTATGAGTTTTATGAGGTATTTCTGAGGCTTATCAAGGCTCAGAATAAATAATTATGCTTGATAGGCCATAAGGCTAATGTTCAGACAGATGGATAAACTAAGTATTGAGCTTCTGTTAAATCGGGTTATGTTATAATATATAAATGTTATAACATTGGCTTTTTAGTCTATGGAGGGCAACTTACCTTGCTCAATTTATCGATTGATAAACACAGCCCTTTGCCTTATTATTACCAAATCGAAGAAGGCATCCGCACCCTGATTAACGAGGGGGTACTGAAACCCGGGGATATGCTGCCCCCGGAAATCAACCTTAGCCAGCAATTGGGCGTCAGCCGGATTACGATACGCCAGGCTCTCAGCGACTTGAGCAACTCTGGTTTACTTGTGCGTCAACGAGCAGTAGGCACTTTTGTTGCCCAGCCAAGGAAAGTCGTTCCCTTCATTCGCGAGCATCTGGGCAGTCTCACCGATGAAATAGCTGCGCAGGGGCTGGTATTACGTTCGCGGGTTTTACAGCAAGAATTGATTACTGCCAGCGGCGAAATCATGTTCGAGCTCGAAATGAAGCAGCCTATCAAGGTCGTGTTGATCCGCAGGCTGCGTTCCATCAATGGTGTCCCGCTGGCTTTGGAAACAGCTTACCATCCCTATGATCGCTTTCCCACTCTACTGACTTTGGATTTAAACGATTGTTCGATTTATGACATTCTGGATAAACACTATGATGCCCACCCGAAAACCGCCCATGATCGTTTTGTCGCCGATCTAGCCAAGGGTGAGACGGCGCGTTTGCTTGAAGTCCACGAAGGATCACCGGTAATGCGCTTCAGGCGTACCGCCAAAGATAAGAACGGAATACCGATGGAATATTCTATCTCGATATACCGCGCTGACCAACATCAATTTTCCATAAATTACCGCGAGCGTGATGATGAATAAAAATGACGATGATTATGTATTAGCAATCGACTTAGGTACGTCGGCAGTAAAGGTTGCCCTGGTATCTATAACCGGGATTGTGGTGGGGTGGGAGGAAGAGGCATTGCCCCTGTACCTGCTGCCGGCCGGAGGTGCCGAGCAAGACCCACTAGATTGGTGGAATGCAACACTAAATTGTTCAAAAAAATTATTGAATAGGGGATTAATTTCCAAGCAAAATGTGGTAGCGGTATGCGCTTCGACGCAAGGTGCCGGCTGTGTGCCAGTCGACCAAGCCGGGAAACCATTGATGAACTGCATTACCTGGCTTGATTCGCGGGGCGCCCCATATGTTCGTCGTGCGATACGCGGCATAATCAACGTCGCCGGTTATGACCCGCTAAAATTGTGGCGCTGGGTTTCCATTGGCGGTGGAGCGCCTGCCCGTTCGGGAAAAGATATCATTGGGCATATGCTCCTGGTGCAAAATGAATTTCCGCAGATTTATCAAAAAACTTACAAATTCTTGAATGTATTGGATTATATCAATTTGTGTTTTACCGGTGAATTTACTGCCACCCCCGATTCGATCATGGATAGCTGGGCGGTCGATAACCGCAACGCCAATCACATCGATTATCACCCAATATTGCTCAAAAATATGTCTATTGATCCCGATAAACTGCCAAAAATATCTCTTTGCATCGATGTAATTGGGACTTTGAAAGCGAATGTAGCTGAGGAATTGGGTTTAAGCAGGGATGTCAAAGTGGTAGCTGGTGCTCTCGATTACACTTCGGCTGCTATTGGTTCGGGGGCAGTGCTCGATTATCAAACCCATTTATATATCGGCACCTCTTCCTGGCTGGCTGCCCATTATCCCAGGCTCAAGTGTGATATCGAACATTATATGGCTGCCTTGCCTTGTGCCATTCCGGGCAAATATTTGCTCATTGCCTCCCAGGATACTGCAGGTGGAAATCTGACTTACCTGCGCGATAAATTGATCTTTCATAAAGACGAGATGCTGCAAGCTGAACCTGGTGATTACTTCACTGACCTCAACAAAGTGGCTGCCGGTGTACCACCCGGCAGCAATGGGCTCATTTATACCCCCTGGCTATATGGTGAACGCTGTCCAGCAGATGATCCTAACCTGCGCGCCGGCATCTATAATTTGTCGCTGCAAAACACGCGCTCCGATTTGGTACGCGCTTTCTTTGAAGGTGTGGCTTTTAACACACGCTGGATGCTTGGCTTGGTAGAAAAATTTATCGATAATCGTCAGGCAAACCCAATCAATATGGTGGGCGGAGGCGCGAATTCCGATCTTTGGTGTCAGATTCAGGCTGACGTCCTCAACCGCACCATCCGCCAGGTGATCGATCCGGTGCGGGTAAACGTGCGTGGTTCAGCATTTATGGCGGGAGTGGGCCTGGGTTATATCCGCTATGAAGATGTGCCTGACTTTATTCAATATAAAAACATCTACGAACCCAACGAAAAGAACCGGGCTTTATATGATGAACGCTTTGCAGTCTTTATGGAGATATATAAAAAGAATAAAGACATATATCATCGATTGAATAAAGTTTAGAGCAATGTATTAAAGTGGACACGAGATAGTTGTCGGTTATCGGTGGACAGTTATCGGTTGTCGGTTATCAGTTATCGGTTATCAGTTTTCAGTGATCAGTTAATTCTTCCCCATTTTGTCTATAAGATGGGGAAGATTTTTTTATTTCCATTTTCGGTTTCTACACTTTGTCATGTTTTATATAGGGGCAAATTATAGAATGTTATTTCTAGGGCAAGGTCAGGAAGCAGGGAAAATCGCCATAAATAAAATCAATTTTCCCGCAAGTGCTGAGAGGGACTGGCAAAAAGAAGCAGCCAAATATGAAGAAACCTTGCACATTATCTGCGTTGAAGTAAAATATCCCGTTAATTGTGGAACATAGGATAAAAACGATATTCGTTATTTTCGCCCATGAATACAACCCCTGCTTCTGATTCTCTCCCAAAAAATTCGCTGCGCGATCTGCCACGTAATGTGTGGGCATCTGGACTTACCAGCTTCTTCATGGACATCTCCAGTGAGATGGTCATCAACATCTTGCCATTGTTTTTGTTCAATGTTTTGGGTGTTCAAACCTCCATCATTGGAGTGATTGAAGGTGTAGCTGAGGCGACCTCCAGCTTACTCAAGCTATTTTCCGGCTGGCTTTCAGATAAACTGCGGATGCGCAAATGGCTGGCGGTAGCCGGTTACGCGATGTCCGCTTTCATCAAGCCTCTTTTTTATTTTGCCAATACCTGGGGCATGGTAGCCGCTGTGCGCTGGGCAGACCGGGTGGGTAAGGGTATCCGCACAGCCCCACGTGACGCCTTAATTGCTGATTCGGTCAGCGAGGAGAAGCGTGGCTTAGCATTTGGGGTCACGCGTGCTTTGGATACATCTGGCGCTATGATAGGGTTATTGATTGCCTTATTGGCTGTTTGGCTGGCACAATCCAATTCGGCGGTGTTGGGAGTCGGTACTTTCAAAATCATCGTGCTGATCAGTATCATCCCGGCATTTTTGGCGGTTATATTACTATCGGTTGGCGCGCACGATGTACCCATAACCGGACAGCGCACACTGCCAAAATTCGCCTTCCGTTCATTAGGCAAGCCTTTTGTTATCTTTATGATCATTGTCGGTATTTTCGATTTGGGCAACTCGTCCGACGCATTTCTGGTGCTGCGAGCTCAGGAACGTGGATTGAGCGTGATCGGTATATTGAGCATGCTGATTACCTTTAACCTGGTCTATGCTTTGATCTCTGGACCGGCCGGTTCGCTCTCGGACCGCATCGGACGGAAGCGTTTGATTGTGGGAGGCTGGCTGGTGTATGCGGCAATCTATCTGGGATTTGGATTAGCGCAGTCTGGCTGGCATGTGTGGGTCCTGTATGTTATATACGGAATTTATTACGGCTTGGCTTATGGGACGTCCAAAGCCATGATTGCCGATATCGTTGCCGAGAACTTGCGGGGGACGGCGTATGGTACTTACAATGCTGTTCTGGGTATTTTGGATTTTCCTGCTTCGCTGATTGCCGGGCTGCTATGGCAGGGAGCGTTTGGATGGAAAGGGTTTGGTCCATCGGCGCCATTCTTGTTTGGGGCTGTGCTGGCGCTGATTGCCGCTATAGCGATGGCATTGTGGAAACCGGGAGAAAAGTCAAATTCCCAAATTTGATAGCAATATTGGGAATATCGAAAACGTTTTTTGGTAGATTATCCCTATAATCTGATAATTTCAGATTTTTATTTTATTTCATATACAAAATCCCAATTTTTTTATCTTTTATTATCGTGAATGGCAAAATAACGAGGCATTTTTATGGCTGTCTCAAGATTCCTTCACTGCATTCACTCCTCAATTATCCTTACAACTGCATCCCCAGCATCTCGAAGCCTTGCATCAGCAAGCCTACCTGGGTAAGCCCCAGCCAGACCAGCACCACGGTGAACAACCATGCCATAATATTCATGATTTGCGGTAAACCGGCTTTAGCGGCAGCCACCTGATTTCGCAATACATCGATCACACCCTTATATTGTTCAATGACATCGACGGCAGTACTCAGGCTGGTATTGATGGAGGCGACATTTTTGGCGATGGCGTCGATCTGACTGTCGATCGAAACCAGGTTATCACGGGTCGCGTTTAACGAATTTTCCATTCCAGTGAATGAATCAGACAACGGCTGCATGCTTTTGGAAACATCGCCAAGCGCTTCGCTCAACGGGACTTTAGGGGTATAGGGATCCAAAGGCAGCAATGGTATTGCGGTAATTAATGTCAGGGTCGTATCGATCATTTCGGCGCTGGATTTAGCGGAATCAAGTGCGTCTTGGGTGGTGGCTACCGTTTCCGGCAAGTCCGAGGTGACGAGGGTAGTGAGGGAATCCAAAAGTGGCACCGTATCGCTGATGGATTTTCCAGTCGTTTGTATGGTGGAAGCTAACATGTCGACCGATTCGCGGGCGGTCCCTAACGATTGATCTGCCACCCCCAATGCATCGCCTGTAGCACCCAATGTGTTATCCAGCAAATCCAGGGTTTGCCCCAGGTTCGTCGAGACGCTGCCGCGCACCTGCCATGCCCCCACGATGCCTGCAATACAAATGATCAAGCCGACTACAGCAGCCAGCACTAACAAGACGCCAATTATTTTATATAATCCTTTTTTCATCATGGCCTCCGGCAAATCTTAAATTCCAATAAAGTGAATAATAAATTTTTCCGCCTTATAAACTCTATTAAATATTCTACACTGATTCATCAAAAAATAGTCAATGACTACTCACCGGACAGTTTTTATCATCCGTCATTGCGAGGGGCGTTTTTTTGCCCCGAAGCAAACTTTAAATCATAGAAAATGATATGATTTATTAAGACTGCTTCATTCGCTTCGCTCTTTCGCAATGACAACTCGCAAACTGTCAGGTAGATTTACCAATGAATAATAATATGAGTTATCCATTGGCAGCACACATGGCAAAAAAGTTCCAAAATTATCTATAACCAATTTTAAAAAAATACTTCTACGTGGTATCATGAAGATCTCTGATGATAATCATTAGCTTTAGTGAGGGTTACCATGTATGAATTGTCTTCGTATATTTCGCGTTGGATTGCAGAAAATAAAGCCGTATGTCTAGCGACCGTGATCGAAACTTGGGGATCCTCTCCTCGCCCGGTAGGAACCAAAATGGCATTTACCAATGACCCGCTTATTGCCGGCTCGGTGAGCGCCGGTTGTGTGGAAGCGGCAGTCATTGAAGCCGGCATCCGCGCCATCAAGACCAATCAACCGGCATTATTGCATTATGGAGTGTCCGACGATACCGCTTTTAATGTGGGGCTATCCTGCGGTGGAAAGATCGATGTTTTTGTTCGGCGGCTCGATGAAAATCTTTTCCACAAGCTTAATTCGGCTATATCCACCTACACCCCTGTAGC
>JBDKUB010000205.1:0-9346 GCA_039679915.1 Anaerolineaceae bacterium | reverse complement strand
TAATGATGCCATAACCAAATGACAATTCTAATGTGATGAAAACATAAACAATAGAAACATATTTGAAAGACTACTAGTAATCAGCCAAATTAGTATTATTCATGAGACAGCCTCTCCTCTTATCCACAAATTTATTGCAAAAATGGAGGGATGTCAGCAGGATAGGAGGGCATGAAAAAAGAAACCTAGTGGCAACTTTAGTACTATTAACAATAATAATTATTATGACAGATTATTAGCGTTGAATTACAGGTAAATATAATTTAATGGGAGTCACGACATTCATAATGACCGGAACACTTTGATCAGGAGTGGTGGTCGTTTTGCTCAATATATGCAATGTACCTGTATATACTCCAATCTGGCTGATGGCTGAGGCATCGAAAGTAATATCGATCACCCGGTTTTGAGTTACGGAAACACTGCCGATAACAGGATTTTCAAAAAGCCAAGGAATAGAATCGCTTCCCTCCAGTAAGATGCCAACCAAACATATTACTGCGCCGTCTTTTCCTGAATATTCAAAGCCAATTCTTACAGATGAGCCTGGCAAGAAGGGGGTCAAATTAAACACGCTTTGCGACCAGGTGAAATTGCTCCCCCAGGCATTATCACCTTTGCCGACGAAGATATCATCGCTGCCACCTACATCGCCGACAATCAGCCATACATTCAAATCGCAATTGTCATAAGTATCCCGGCACCAATACAGGCTGCCAAAAGACCAAAAAGTGAGTGTCCCTTGCGAGAGATTGACTATTGGGCTGACCAACCACTCATCTTGAATTTCTAGGTTTGAATCGTATTCCACATCGGCAGAATAAATACCACTAGTGAAGGAAGCATCTGTCGTAATCTTCCAGTTTTGGCTTTTGTTGGTCTCGATTTCACTCCAACCTGCTGGAGGTATTACGCCTCCCTCAAAGCCCTCATCGAGCAGGGCGTCTTCAACGCCTTGAATGGTACTTGCCGGGTAGGCAAGGAGTGCTTCAATTGGTGCACGGCGAGAATCGGGTGTGGCTGAACCGATCGATCGACTCATCTCTGGCTGAGCGGTAGTTGTCGAGGAAGATTGATATCCTCCCATCACTTCTTCCAATGTGTATGTAATTAGAGAATCGCTGCCAATGGTTAGCTTGAGTGGGACAGTCATCCTACCACCGGGGATAGTTTGGGCTTGCAGTTTTGCCGGCGTATACTGCAATGCCTGAAAAGGTCCGAGGTTCAAATTCAGAGTGGTAGTAATGTTTGGAGATATCGACACGCCGGTAACCGTTCTCGTATAGTACTTCGATGCTGAAGCGGTAATTGCATAAACACCAGTTGGCAAACTCAATGAATATCTACCATCTGCTCCGCTGGTTGTTTGAGCGGTACCCCCTGCCAAAATATTTGCGCCAACAATCGGTGTAATGTTGTCCTCATCAGAGATAATGCCACTCAAGCCGCCAGTGCTTAGCGGTTTCAGATTGACGATGCTCACCGAATCAAGACTCATTCCATCATAACTACCGCCCCAGGTCATTGAATGCGTGGAATAATCCCATGTGTCGTTAATAAATATCGTAGAAGGGTCGCTATAGCCAATGCCCACAACGGTATGGCCATCCAGGTTGACCATCACCGGGCGGCCGGAATCGATTTCCGCTTTATACATCGCATAGGTAAATCCCCCACCGTTGTTATCGGTTTTTTGGTTATAACAATCGGTTACCATATAGCCTTTGGCTTCATAAAAGAGTTTTCTGCCATATGTGCCATCCTGATTAGCAATGCCGTAACTATTCATGTCAGCGCAGGTGAGCTGGGTTGGTGAATCGGACCAGGTGTAAAAAGATGTTTCTCCATCGACATTATTATAATAATACTGGCTGGTCTTCATAAAGTCACCGATGGCATCGCCCCAGGTATGCTGGGTCCAGCCGTTGGTCAAGTAGGGGTCTTGTTCGCCGCTGCCATATTCAACCCAATAATCATCGATAGAACCTCGGCTTGCCCTTCCATCTAACCCTAAACGAGAAGCAGTTAATGGGCATTGTCTATAAGAGTCATCATTACCATCCACCCAAACAGGCCAGACGCTGTTGTCCATCGGCATAACGCCGCCATTGGTGGGTCCGGTATACATGTTTGGATACCCGTTAAGGTCGTAATAAGCGGCAATCATAGCGCCTGAAGTGGCTGAACATCCAAAAAACCAGTCATAGGCGGGGACGTTGAGCGTGTTATTGCCCAGGGTTAAATTGATTTCGGGAAGGGTTACCGGTGCGCGTTCAAGCTCGTAACCCGGGAGTGGTTTGGGCGGACCATTGATTATGGTTTGGTCTACCAGCTTCCCATCACCAACCGCAAAAGTCTGAACCGTGTAATAGGGATTATCTCCGTCATTTGCCGAAACCAACCCCAGAGAAACGGCTGAGAGGGAAATCAATGTGAGAAGCAACACAATCCAAAATTGTTTCATGATTGATACTTGTCTCCATCAAAGTTCAAATTGGAAATGACTGCCTAAAACAACAACGGATATTACGAATGGGTAATGCGTTATATCGAGATAACAAGGTTATTCAGGAATTAATTGAAGAATCCGATCAATTTATCCAATCCAATATTTCAATATTATTCGCGTAATAATCAATATCTGCAATAGTATAGCATTGCAAATGCAGGAAATTGCTAACACAATTAACAGGTATCTTGGCTGGAAGGAGGAATTTCAAGATTGCCTTTGGATAGGACTACCGAATCCGATGAGGCGATTTCCAGTTCTTTTTCATCATTTGAGGATTTATAAGTTGGGCTATCCCAAAAGGAGGCTGCCACACCGAACGAAGCGAGGAATTGTTTAATTATTACGTTTAGGTATCTCGCTGCTCCTTCACTGTGCTCAGGAAAAGGCTCGACATGACATTTATGACTTGCTGGACATCCCCAATGAAGAATGGAGTGGGTAATTAAAAGTCCAAATTGTAGAATGAACTTTGACAAGCCATTCAACTTTTTTCAATAAACAGTAACAGGATTCTTGTATTCGGTTTCTTCTCCAGTTATGCTATACTCTAACAAAATAATTTACTAAAGAGATAACTCTGTCGATTTTTCCTCAACAATCGGAGCCACCCATGAACGAATCTAAAATCCTTTACCTCGCGCGCGCCGATGTCGAATCCGTCGGTTTGAGCATGGCTGAGATCATCACTGCTGTAGAAGACGCCTTCCGCGAAAAAGGCGCCGGCAACGTAGAAATGCCGCCCAAACCGGGTGTTCACCCCGGCGGCGGGGATAATTTCATCCACGCCATGCCGGCTTACATCCCAGCCCTGCGCTCAGCGGGGGTCAAGTGGGTGAGCGGCTACCCTGAAAATTACAAGCGCGGCTTGCCCTATATCGCTGGGCTGCTCATCTTCAACGATGTGGACACCGGCTTGCCGCTCTGCGTGATGGACTGTGGATGGATCACCGCCATGCGCACCGGGGCAGCTACCGCCGTCGCTGCCCGCTACCTGGCTCGCCCCGAATCATCCGTGGTCGGCATCCTGGGCTGCGGAGTGCAGGGACGCACCAACCTGGAAGCCCTCAACGTACTTTTCCCCCTCAAGCAAGTCAAAGCCTACGATGTGAATACCGAGGCTGCCCGCCTTTATGCCCAAGAAATCAACCGGCGTTTTGGCTTGCAAGCCAATGCCGTAAGCACCCCTAAGGAAGCTGTAACCGGCAGTGATATCATCGTCACCGCCGGACCTATTCTCTTGAAACCTCATGCCACCATCCAACCCGGCTGGCTGGAAGAAGGTGCTTTTGCCTCGCTGGTAGACTATGACACTTACTGGTCGCGCCAAGCGTTGAAAGAAGCCAGCAAATTCTGCACAGACGATATCCCCCAACTGCGCCTCTATCAGCAAATGGGCTACTTTCAGGATATTCCGCCCATTTATGCCGACCTGGGTGAGCTGGTTGCAGGGCTGAAACCCGGACGGGAGAATCCCATAGAGCGCACCATGACTGCCAACTTGGGTCTGGCGATGGATGATATGGCTGTTGCGCCACTCATTTATCAGCATGCCTTGGAAAAAGGGATTGGAGTCTGGTTGTCGCGCTAGCACCTGGCAATCATCAAGAGCTTGGATAACAGATTAAACACAGAAGCCAGATAATTGATCTTCCATTCATACTAGAATATCAGGTCGAGGTCAGTAAAACACCTGCTTTTTATTATCGATAATAAAGCCTGATCTCTGAGCTCATATTTTTTTTAACGGTCATCTGCCCCAAAATTACCTGACGACTAGATACTTTACATTTCATCCTCCCCTATCTATTTATTAATTTACCTATTATTTATGTCATTTCTACCCAACTAAAATACCAAAATATGGTAAACTTGGGTTCGTTAATCGGTTGAAATATGCAAAAAAACCAAAAATTACAAACATTCAAAATAATTGATTCAGATACTCCCCCTCTCCTCGAAGTCCATAATCTGACCAAACGATATAAAACCGCTGCCGGTGAAACCCCTGCGCTTAATAGCGTCCAATTCTCGATTTCACAGGGTGAATTCGTGGCAGTCATCGGCAAATCGGGAGCTGGCAAATCCACGCTGGTAAATCTCATCAGCGGTATCACCCAGCCTACCTCGGGTGAAATTTATTTCCAACAGCAGCCTATTCACAATTTAACCGAAGACGAGAAAGCGCTCTGGCGTGGAAAACACTTAGGCATCGTATTTCAATTCTTTCAATTACTGCCCAGTCTGAACCTGATCGAAAATATCACCATGCCCATGGACCTGTGCCATTCATTTCCCCTACGGCAGCAAAAAGCCCGCGCCCTGCATTTACTGGAACAGGTGGGCATTGTCGAACATGCCTATAAACACCCCGCAAAAATTTCCGGCGGTCAACAGCAACGCGTGGCTATCGCCCGCGCCCTCGCCAACGATCCAGAATTGATCGTTGCCGACGAGCCAACCGGCAATCTGGATTCACGCACTGCCGCCGAAATATTCGATCTTTTCGCATCCCTGGTCGACCAGGGTAAAACCATCCTGGTGGTGACCCACGATAAAGAGATTAAAAAATATGCCACCCGCATCATCGAGCTGGTGGATGGCGAGATAGCTGGCGATTACCCCGTTGAATCCCTCACCCGCTGTGAAGCAGATGGAAATCCAGTGCAAAAGGTCGTCTCTTTTCAACCTACACAAACCAAACCACTTGGGTATTGGGGAGGGCTGCCATGATCCTTCCCACCCGTTGGATTAAAATCTTCAAGGATATGTGGAGCAACCCTTCACGTTCCCTGATCGTCATATTCTCTATCGCCATTGGCATCGCTTCCGTTGGAATGATTACCAATGCCGCCCGCATCGTCCAGCGCGACCTGTACGGTCAATATTCCGCCGGCAATCCCTCCCGCTTAAGCATTTATATATCCGGTTTCCCAAAAGAACTAGCGAACAGTGTAGCCGGTATGCGCGAAGTCGCGGACGCCCAGGCTCGACGTACACTAAGTGCTTCCCTCATCGAAACTGACGATAAAAAATATGATATCAGCATGGATGTATTGGCAGATTACCAGAATATCCGTATCAATCGCTACAACGTCGATAAGGGTGCCGCCACCCCGAGCACCCGCGAAATTTTGCTCGAACGGATTACAGCCCGCGAGCTAGGGCTAGATGTTGGCGACAAGATCACCGTAGAGATCGATAACGAACGCCGCTATGAACTCACGGTAGCGGGCATAATCCATGATGTTTACATCCTGCCCATGACCATCTTCGGCGACGCTTTTGGTTATATCAGCATGGATACCCTGGAATGGATGGGCGAAACGTCCTATTACGACCGTTTGGATATCGTAACGTCAGAAAACCCCGGCGATAAAACCCATGTCTTGAATGTCGGCGCCACCATCCGCGACCGAGTCATCGAACCGGCTGGTTATCATGTGATGCGCATCGCCATACCGGGCGTCGGTTCCCGTCCCGGCGATCATTGGGCTCACGATCAAATTAAGGGCTTTTTACTTATCCTGCAAATCATGGGGATTCTGGCGGTATTTCTGAGCAGCGGCATTGTCATCAATACGGTTTCCGCGATTTTGGTACAGCAAATTAAGCAAATCGGCATTTTACGTTCGATTGGGGCGGTGCGTTCTCAAGTCGCCGGCATGTATTTGGCAAATGTGCTGGTATTCAGCGTGATTGGACTGGTCATTGGCTTGCCATTGGGCTTGGCTGGGGCTACCTGGTTATCATATTTTGCTGCCAATTTTCTTAATTTCGATGTTGCCCGCATCGATTTGCCATTCAATATCGCCCTCTTACAAATCGGAATTGGATTGATTATGCCCACCGGCGCGGCGGCTTTTCCGATTCTTTCAGGTACACGCATTCCGGTATATGATGCGATTTACCAATATGGTTTAAACAACCACAGCAAGGTTAGCCAATTCGAAAAATTATTCAGTAAACTGCGCAGCATCAAACCTCACCTGACATTATCATTACGCAATACATTTCGTAAAAAGTCACGCTTGATATTTACCCTGGTCACCCTTACCTTGGCTGGAGCAATGTTCATCGCCTCATTCTCTACCCGTGATTCGCTCAAAGCGCAGATCAAAGAAGTCGAGCACTATACCGTTTTCGATGCTTCCCTGGATATTCCCGGCGGCGCAAATCGCTCCACTGTCCTGCGGGAAGCTATGCGCATTCCGGGCATCACCCTGGCAGAAGCCTGGTCAGAATCCACCGGCGTATTCGTCGGAGCGGACAATCGTGAATCCGAAGAATTCACCATCGTAGGGCTGCCTTACAACTCGCAAACCATCCATCCAATAATGATAAAGGGAACCTGGCTACAAGGGTCAGGGATTCCTCAGGTAGTGGTCAATGCCGATTTGATCGAATCGAAACCGGATATTAAGGTCGGCGATTATGTGAATCTCAAAGTAGGTGACCACAAACGTCAGTTTCAGGTGATTGGCATAACCAGCAAGCATTTATTTGGCTCCCGAATCTATATGGATGCAGAGAGTTATACCCGCCTGACGGGTAAGCAAAATCAAGTGGAAACTGTACGGGTCATCGCCGTGCCGGGCAAACCCGGCAAACCGGCTTTTCAAGATTCGATTGCCCGCCAACTCGAAGAGCGCTTCAAGAATGCCGGATTGAGTAATTCGATAGCTACCACCCAAAACAGTTTTTTCAATAGCTTCACCGATATATTCAATATTATCCTATTGGTGCTGATGATTATGGCGGGAGTGTTAGCCATCGTCGGGGGGTTGGGATTGACCGGCACCATGGGCATCAATATATTGGAGCGCACCCGCGAAATTGGAGTGCTGCGGGCAATCGGAGCAGCAAATGCGGCAGTCCTTCAGGTAGTCGTCATCGAGGGATTGGTAGTCAGCCTCTTAAGCTGGGTGTTTGGGGCGCTGATATCTGCCCCAGTATCGCCAGCGTTGGCAGCCATAGTAATCTATGCCATCCTTAATACCAAGCTGAACTTCCGCTATTCGTTCGAGGGATTGTTAATTTGGCTGGCTATTGTGGTGGTCATCGGCATTCTCTCCAGCCTAGCACCCGCTCGCCGGGCTGCGCGCTTGCGCGTACGGGAAGTGCTGGATTATGAATAGAAATATTGGATATTGGTGAGCAGTCGCTCGTGTTAATAGAATTAAAAGAAGTCAAGAAAATCTATCATACCCCCGCCGGTCATTTTACTGCATTGAATGGGGTTACATTATCGATTGGGGAGGGTGAATTTGTTTCCATTGTAGGCAAATCCGGCAGTGGTAAAACCACCCTGATCAATCTGGTCACCGGTATCGATGATCCCACCAGCGGAGAAGTTTATGTGGGAGATACTCCGGTGCACACACTCAAGGAAAGCGACAAGGCTTCCTGGCGTGGATCCAATATTGGCATAGTTTTTCAATTTTTTCAATTGCTGCCCACCCTAACCGTGTTAGAAAATGTCATGCTGCCTATGGGATTAATCAACCGCTTCCCAGTTTCCGAGCATATTGACCGAGCTATGGCGCTCTTAGAATTGGTCGACCTGACTGAATACACTCACCAATTGCCCAGCATGTTATCCGGTGGATTACAACAAAAAGCAGCCATCGCCCGCGCACTGGCAAACGACCCACCCATCATCGCTACCGATGAACCAACCGGAAACCTGGACTCAAAATCTGCTGAATCGGTCATGGTACTGTTCGAAAACCTGGTCCAGCAAGGCAAGACCATCCTCATGGTTACCCATGATCCCGACCTGGCAAAACGAGCTGCCCGCATCATCGAAATCGTCGATGGGAAGATCGCCAACAACAAATAACCCGCTGACATCAGGTAACGATCGCATTATTATCGTTTCGATTATTTTTCCGGTTCATCTTCCGGCATATAAACATACGACCAGCCGGTGCCTTTACATATTGGACATATGTCATAATTGTAACCATCGCGGCAGCCTCCGCCCCCTTCACCGCTGCAAAAAGCACATTTTTTGGCAACCTGAGCTACAAGCACAGATCCCGCCCCATGACAAATAGGGCACGTATCGTATATTTTGCCATCCCGGCATCTGCCGCTGCCATATCCGGTACAAAACGCGCAGGTTTCCGGAGCATAATGGATGGTCGGTTGGATATGTTTATCTATTTCATAGCGCATAAGAATAACCTCGATTGAACTCAATCAATGATGGTTTTTATAAGGCTCCCACAAAATTAAATTATATCCGATATAAGTTAAATTCTAGCTTACAGTCTCAATAACCCAATACACCCATTCGCTCACAGAAATTGACCAGCTCTGGGTGAACATAACACCCCTTTTCTTCTATCAGCATATCATCCAACCAAATAGAAGGATTGAGGCAAATGCCGTCTGTATGGACCGGCGAGCCATACGTGGTAGCACCTATTCCAAATTCGATACATCCAAATAAACGTTCGTCTTCCAAAAATCGCCCCCTCATCTTGGTTACTCCCGGGTTGAAACCATAACAGACATGATCGATTAATAACGAATCGGGGTTGTTATATTGCCTTAGAAAACTCTCCAGACAATTGGCTTCTATGCCCCCCTGGATATCTTGAATATAGCCGCTTTTTATCTTCAAGAAGGCAGGGTGCTGGAATATTCCAATATTCTTTGGATGTGAAACCGATCCATCGATGACCAGCGTGCCTTCCACGCTTTCGCGGTAGATTAGAAACCCCGATTGACCGCTGAGCACCTGAGAATAACCCCCGATTTCCGGAGGCGGCTCCCAATAAGGATCGCCGGCTTTATTGATCGACATCGATAAGCAAGTACCGGCTGGTG
>JBDKUB010000140.1:0-6448 GCA_039679915.1 Anaerolineaceae bacterium | reverse complement strand
GCGCCGCAAGCCACCAGGATTTCCCAACGGCTGGTGGCGATATAGATGATCATGGCATAGAGGACAAGAAAAATCGTTGCGGTGCCCAGATCGCGCTGAAAGATGAGCAGCAAAAGCGCTAAACCGGTCATGATGGCCGTTGGAGCCAGGAGTGGCACTAAGCGATGGGTAAAAGAAGAGGTGACGACCAGTTTACCATCGAGATGTCTTGCTTGTCTGTCTAGAATGTTGGCTAAATAGGCAGCTAAATAGATGATCAGTAGAAGCTTAAGCGGTTCTGAAGGTTGTATATATAGCCCACAGCATCCTAACCATAAACGAGGAAATGCGTTGTTGGAAGGATTGGTGCCAAAAAGTAGGGTCAACCCAGTTAATGTCAGCCCGCTTGTAAGCCATATATATTTATAACGTTTCAAATACACCAGGATATTGGATTGTTTTGCGCCCCAAATCAATAAAAGAACGGCGGGGACCATCCACAGGGTTTGACGCAGTCCAAAGGTGGGAGTAAGCCTCCAGATGGTAATCAGACCCCAACCGTATAATAATGCTGCAATGGGCAAAAGATAGGGGTCACGGTTAGGTAGATAACGGCTAATAACGCGATGAGCCACATAGAACGATAGAATCCAGAGGATGAAGCCCGCCCAATGGCTCCATTTGAAGTCGACATCCCATGAACGCGCCCGCCCTGCCGGAGATAACGTGAGCGTTGCAGCCAGGAACAACAAAATCAAAGCGGCTAATGCAATGAGACGCCGCTCTTTTATATCCGGGAGAGAAGCATGGACGCGTGAAAACAATTCAAAGAATCCCAATCAGCTAATGGACTGATGTGCGCCTAATGAGAAAGATATTTATCGACCAAAATTCCTAACCGCTGGCGGGTTTCGGCAGGGATGACGCGTGGATCGGTGATGATGGCGTTTTTCAAAGCGCGGTTACATTCACAGGTACGCTCGCTGCGGAATTGTTTGACCAGGTTGACGATTGCCTGTTGGGCGATCGAGGCATTTCGGTTTAGGATTTCTACGACCATTTCTACCGTAACCGGTTTTTCGCTGATGTGCCAGACATCGTAATCGGTGACATGTCCAATGACGGTATAGCACAATTCGGCTTCGCGAGCCAAGAATGCTTCTGGTGATGTGGTCATGCCGATCAGCGACATTCCCCAGGACCGAAAAACATTCGACTCAGCTCGCGTCGAAAAGCGGGGACCTTCTATCGTAATCATCGTTCCACCAAAATGAGTCACTGCACCGGTTTGTTGAATCGCCTGGTAAACCTGCTCGGAGAGGTCTTTGCAGAATGGTTCGGCAATGCTGATATGGGCTACCAGCGAATCTTCGAAGAAGGTGCGTTTGCGATCGCGGGTGAAATCGAAAAGCTGATCGGGGATGATAATATCGCCGGGGGCATAATCTTCGCGCAATGACCCGCAAGCGCTGATACTTACTACCCTTTCGACCCCTAATAATTTCAAAGCATAGATATTGGCGCGAAAGTTGATTTCACTGGGTGATATATGATGACCCACCCCATGCCTGGCTAAAAACGCTATTTTTTTGCCTGCCAGGTCTCCGACGATGATTGGAGCGCTGGGTTTTCCGAAAGGGGTATCCAGGTCATGTTCCTGGATATTTTCTAAACCGGGCATGGAATACAACCCCGAACCACCGATGATCGCGATTAATGGATTTTGTGACATAATGTGTTCTCCCTGTATGCAGCTTGATTTTCCCGAATTATGAAATATCGTTTATTGTAATGAGGATTACAGCCTGACCGCATTGTAGCTCATCTGCAGAAGTGATAACCACTGCCTCATTGACCGGCAACTGATTGAGAAATGTGCCATTAGTTGAATGAAGATCTTCCACCCACCATTGACCTTGGCGGAAGGTTAGCCGGGCGTGTTCGGCTGAAACGGTGTGATCATCAAGGTAAAAATCACAGGTTAGATTTCTACCCAGAATGATTTCCGGATCGGTGAAAGTTTTTTTCGACGATTGTTCATCGATATCCGCTTGTAAGGTAATGGGGGGCACTTTGTGAGATTCGAGTGTTTTACTCTGGCTTTTCAATTCCTGCCAAAGCATATAGAGCGCCCACCCAAGAAATAGATATAAACTGATGGTAAAAGCAAAGCGAAGAATAACAAGGACGATGCCGGTCATAGGGTTATATTATATAGACATAGCCGAAGAATCGGCAATCCATTGGTCTGTTTCACCTATCGGATTGGTTTCCTGTCCATAGACGAGTGGCACACCCGCTAATCCAATCACATCTCCAGGAGATAACAAGCATTGACGAATGTTTTGGCCATTAACTGTTGTTCCACCTGTTGAATTCAGGTCGAAGATTACAAAATGTCCTTTTACCGATCTTATTTGGGCATGCACGCGGGAAACTCTGGGATCGTTGACGATCAAATCATTGTCCGGTCGTCTGCCAATATTGATAACCGGGCGGTCGAGCGGAACCATTTGTTTACCGTTGACGATCAGAAAAGCATTCTGAGGATAGTTTTTC
The DNA here is from genome assembly GCA_039679915.1 of Anaerolineaceae bacterium. GTDB lineage: Bacteria > Chloroflexota > Anaerolineae > Anaerolineales > UBA4823 > JAAZNS01. The sequence continues at coordinate 3,910 of JBDKUB010000140.1, read as the reverse complement.
TCGTCTTCCAAAAATTCGATACCTAGATCGGTCGTAGTAGTGATTCGGTCGCTACTGATCTGAGCCGTAATTTCCACCTTTTGCGGTGATAATGTCAAATCTTCCACCAATTGAATGACGGGAAGATTTATGAATGTACCGCCGATTATGTCTGCTTCGGAGCGAATTCTAGCAAGCAAGGTCTCTTGCCAATCATTTTGTGATTTGAGTTTTTTATAGTAGGCTGGGTGGACAAAGATAGTATAGACATCCGGTACGATAATTTTATTATTGGGCCCGGCGTGCAACCCGCCAATCAATGCTAAAGCCATTTGATTAGCCAGTTCACCTAGAGGATTGGTCATCGAGAACAGCTTCAGCATGCTGCCTTCGACCAGGGTCTGCAATTGATTCTCGATTTTTGCAAGATTAAATTTCATCATCATTCATACATCGTAATATTTGGCAGTCATCCTGAAGGGTATTATAAGAGGGATGCTGCATAACCAGCAAGCTAATCATGCTTGTAAGAAGTAAATTATAGCAGTTAGACTTCTGTAAATTATGAATATTTGATAAAGGTTTCTTAATAACCCCTAAAAATGGCTAAAAATTCGGTATACTCCAAGGTGTGGTAGACACATCTTTATCAGGTTTCGAAGAAAAAGAACATACTGCCGATTGCAAATTGAAGGTTTGGGGGCAAGATTTTCCCCAATTATTAACCATGGCGGCGGTCGGGATGTATGCATTAATGGGATTGCAGCTAGAGAAGGAACCTCGTTTGGAACGTTCTTTCAGGATTGCTTTTTCTGACCCAGAAGACTTATTGGTATCATTTTTAAATGAACTACTTTACTATATCGAATTGGAAGAATTGGGCTTCGATCGATTCGAACTTAAAATCGACGACCGGGAATTGACCGCCCGGGTATTTGGATCATACATCGCTTCTCTAAGCAAAGAAATCAAGGCGGTTACCTACCATAATTTGAAAATCGAACATTCATCCCGTGGATTAGAGGCAGTCATTGTATTCGATGTATAACCGTTGGACGGTTGGTAAGGAAAAGTAAGATGGTAAGTTTAAGCGATTTGAAACGAATCAACGATTATGAGTGGGAAATACCGACCAAAGTCAATGAGAATATGCAGGTTCCGGTGCGTATCTTTGCTACTCGGAAATTGCTCGAATCTGTCATGGAAGATCAATCATTGCAGCAAGCCGTGAATTGTGCGACTTTGCCGGGTTTGGTAGGGCATGTGGTGATCATGCCGGATATGCATCAGGGATATGGTTTCCCCATTGGAGGGGTGGCTGCCACCCGCTATCCGGAAGGTGTGATATCCCCTGGCGGCATTGGATATGACATCAACTGTGGCGTCCGGTTGTTATCTACCGAGATTATGCAAGATGAAATGACGGCTTATTTGGAAGACCTGGCTTCAGCGCTCAACCATTTTTGCCCAAGTGGAGTGGGCGTAAAAGGGCGGCTTCGATTGACGGATAAAGATTTGGAAGCGGTCTGTCGGGAGGGCAGCCTCTGGGCAAAGAAACAGGGCTATGCCAGCCAGGTAGATTTGCAGCGCACCGAAGAAAGTGGACGTATGGAAGGTGCAAATCCCACCTCGGTGAGCGACCGCGCTCGGCAGCGAGGGCGAGACCAGCTAGGCACATTGGGTGCAGGCAATCACTTTATTGAAGTCGAAGTGGTCGATCAAGTGTTCGACCCTCAGGTGGCATCCATTATGGGATTGAAAGAAGGCTCGCTTACATTGCAGATCCATTGCGGTTCGCGCGGTTTCGGTCACCAAATTTGCACCGATTATGTAGCCTCTTTTCAAAATGCAGTAAAACGGTATGGGATACATCTGGCAGATCGTGAGCTGGTTTGCGCCCCGCTCACCTCTCCCGAAGGGCAAGCCTATCTCAGTGCCATGCGCTGCGCTGCCAATTATGCATTTGCCAACCGCCAGGTATTGGCGCACTACGCCCGTCAGGCATTCGAGCAAACCTTGGCAGGAAAGATAAATAATTGGCAACTGAATCAGGTCTATGATGTTGCTCATAATATCGGTAAAATCGAATGGCACACCGTTGATGGCGAATTAATGAAATTATGCGTCCATAGGAAAGGTGCGACGCGCGCCTTTGGGCCGGGAAATGAAGAGCTTCCTGAAGAATATCGCGCCATAGGGCAGCCGATATTAGTGCCAGGTAGCATGGGTACGGCTTCCTGGGTACTGGTGGGTAGCGAGCAAAGCATGCAGCGCTCATTTGGTTCCACTTGCCATGGTGCAGGCCGGACCATGAGCCGGGCGCAAGCCAAGAAAAAGATTTATGGGGAAGACCTGCGCAAGTCGCTGCAAGCTGGGGGTATCCACATTCGAGCGGGTTCTCTATCCGGTTTGGCAGAAGAAGCCCCCGAAGCCTATAAAAATGTCGATGAAGTGGTCGAAACGGTTATCCAGGCTGGACTGGCTCGAAAGGTAGCCCGGCTGGCGCCTTTGATCGTGGTAAAGGGATAGTTCTTTAGTGGAACGATTTATACATGAATTGCGTCTATCGAATACATCACAGTAAAAAAATGGAGGTTTTATATGCATAAAGCGAGTTTAATCTTTGGTATGATTCTGGCTCTGCTCGTGGTAGGGTGCAGTCCTCAACAATCGGCGTCGGTCACACCCTCGGGTGGAGATGTAGCGCTGCCTCAAGTTATCGAGCCTTCCCCCAATAGCGAAGCGGGGACTGGTCAAGAATCCGCATACCCACCCCCGGCAGCCATAGCAACCCCTCCGGATGCTGCTTATCCTGCCCCGGAAAGCGGGGTTGCCGAACCCGGTGGAGCATATCCACCACCCTCCGGGCAGACAGGTAATACGGGGGAATCTCCTTATCCCGCTCCAGGACAAATCACCGATAATAATGTGTCTTCACCCATGAATCCCATTCCTGGAGAAGAAAAATTAACCCGGGCTGAGGTATTTATCGACAAGAGCGAAGTATCCCTTCTGACAACCAATCCCACGAAAGCCGGGTTATCGTTAACCGGTTCACTACCCACACCTTGTCACTACTTGCGGGTTAAAGTATCTCCCCCGGATGCGGAAAATAAAATTGCGGTGGAGGTTTATTCTCTGGTCGATCCTTCCCAGGTGTGTATTCAAGTATTGCAGCCTTTTGAAACTACGCTGGATTTAGGCACATTTGCCGCCGGGACTTACACAGTTTGGGTAAACGGGCAGCAGGTGGGCGAATACACCCAGTAATATCATCGAGAAATTGGGGCAAATTTTGCGTTGACTATATTGACGAGGGCAGTTGGGGAGAGGCGTATGTTCAGACCCCGCTGCCCGCCCGAAATATGAAATTCACTCAACGATTGCGCCGATGAATCAACGATAACCTGAAATCCGCGCTGCATCAATGCCAGGGGCGAAATTCCACCAGCTTGCAGCCCAGTCAAATGTTCGGCTTCTCTTTCGGTCGGTAAGGATAATTTTTTCTCACCCACAGCGCTGGCCAGCGCCTTCAAGTCTACCTCACGGTCGCCGGGAACAACGGCCAGAATCGGCTTACCTTTTTCCAGGCGGGTGACCACGATTGTTTTATAGACCAAGGCTGGGGAGATGCCCAGATATTGGGCTGTTTCGATGGCACCCAGTTTCTCGGCTGGGAGTTCATAAACGGTATAGGGTATCTTTCGTTGATCGAGCAGGCGGGTGACGTTGTTGGGCTTCATAGGGTTTTATCTGTGACTGGTAAAGATAAGGTGACAACTGCGCCGCCCTGGGGATGGTTGGCGATGGTCAATGTGCCGCCGTGGGCTTCCGCTATCTTACGGGCGATGGCTAAGCCCAATCCACTGCCTCCTTCAGACCGGCTGCGGGATTTATCAGCGCGGTAAAAACGTTGAAATATATGGGGCAA
>JBDKUB010000212.1:0-2584 GCA_039679915.1 Anaerolineaceae bacterium | reverse complement strand
CAAGAGAAAACGGAACCTTAAAAGCGAGAAACATTAACGTAAAAATCGATAGTAATAAGAGCTTGTTACTCAATCCTAGAACTGCAGGCAGTACCAGGTTGTTAGGTTTGCGACGCAATTCATAGAGTGCATCCCTGGCTTCTATGGCAAACTCATAACTGCGATTTTCCGACAGGTATTCACGATGGATAAAGGGTTTGAGTAAACGATTGATCATGCGTGCCATCCAAGCCAATATATTTCCCAGCTTAGTCGAAGCGCGCATCGCAAGAACCATGAATAAGATTGCGCCTAAAGTAATCCCGAGCAGGATAGCTGTGGCAAGGATTTCAGTAATGCTGAGGTTATTTCTTCGAAATAAGACGAGCAAACCCAAGGCGAGAAGGCAAGAGAAACCTAAATAATCGAAAATTAAATATAAAATACTGGCAACAGTCACTTTACCGGGTGGATTACCTCGTTTTTGAGCTTCGGATATAAAGATAGCCATTCCTCCAACTCCCCCAGAAGGCGCTACGATGTTGATAAAGAAAGCAGCAGCCGATAATAGAATCAGTTTGGGTAGCTTTTCATCTAAGCCGAGCGCTGAAAAAATCGTTTTATAAGAAGCTGCAACATTTACAAACCAAATGAACTCTACGCATAAAGCAACAAAGAGAAAACTCCAGTCTCCCTTTTTCAGCGTATCGATTATTGATCCAACTTCAGCCAATTGTCCGATGACAAAATATACAGCCAGTAAGAGGGCAATGGCAAATAAAAATTTGCGCATGTCATGGATTATAATGTATTTTGTAATGTTACGGGCAAAGGTTCACTTATGGTGTGCGGGGATGTCCGGAGGATAGGGGGGCATGAAAAATCATCATATTCAATAAAATTACATTTTGCTTCAGAATCCAATTTCAGATCCAGAGGGTGTTGAAAAAGAATGAGCATGAATAATTTACTTCACCTATATAAATCAAGAACAAATTTTTAGGTTATGAGTTAAAATATTGCGTTTTTCAACACTTTCGATCCACTGTTTCTTGAGCAAGGTTGTATATTGAGATTTCGACAATATATCTTTCAATTATTCGATTTTGGTTTCTCCAAGCGTTACCTCTGTTTGCATCGTTTTTGTGCCGCGTATGAATTCGATAGTAATTGTTTCCCCTGGAGAATATGAGAAGAGGGCATTGATGTATGAATGATCGCTGTCCAAGGTCACGTAACCAATGCGCGTGATGATATCTCCTTGCTTCAAACCAGCTTTATCGGCAGGGCTATTACTGATGACCTCTGCAACGTAAACACCCCATTCGACCGGCAGCCCATAGATAGCTGCTGTTTGAGGGTTGATCGATTGCCAGCGAATGCCCAGGTAGGGTCGGGCGAAATAGCCGTTTTGGATGATTTGTTCGGCTACGGCTTTTGCAGTATTGATGGGTATAGCAAAGCCCAATCCTTCCGCAATATTCGAGGAATAGCCGCTGCCTCGTACCACCAAAGTATTGATACCGATCACTTCACCAGCTAAATTTACCAGGGGACCGCCCGAATTTCCTGCATTAATGGCAGCATCGGTTTGGATAAGATCTTCCAACTGGTACCCCTCACTGGTGCTGATGGATCGACCCGTAGCGCTTATCACGCCCATGGTAACAGAGTTTTTAAAATCACCCAGGGGAGAACCAATCGCTAACACGGTTTCACCTGGTTTTAAGTTATCCGAATTACCTAATTTTGCGGGGGTTAAATCCTTTGCATTGAGTTTTAACACCGCAAGGTCAGCAAATTTATCTGAGCCGACCAATTTTGTATCCACTTGGCTACCATCTGCCAAAATACTGAGGATTTGGGTCGCTCCCTCAACCACATGATTGTTGGTCAGAGCATAACCGTCAGTGGTAATAATGATACCGCTCCCGCTGGATTCTTGATCCGCTGTTCTCCCAAAGAAGGTCAATTGTCCGGGAATTTTACAAACAACGGTTATTACGGATGGACCTGTCAATTCTGCAGCTTTTGTAATGGCAGTCTCGAATTGGGTTGTAGAGACCTGAATTTCGTTGCTTGCTACGGGAGTGGATGTTAAGGATACTGTATTATTCGAATTGTTTTTCGACAGAGCGGAGTAAACCGCAATTCCACCCGCTAATGCGCCTGATAATGCAGAAATTCCGGCAACAACGATAACGATTGCAACATATAAAAATCTTTTCCACGACATAAAAAAACCTCGATATCCCAGCTTATGAATTCGATTTTGATGATTGCATGGCTAATCTCTTCTTCTGCCTCCCAAACTAAATACCAGGGTCGCATAATAGAGTAACTGCATCACAGCCGTTATCAAAGCAGCGACATAGGTTAGAGCTGCAGCATTCAATACATGATTGACGCCTTTCATTTCATCATCGCCAACGATCAATCCCGATTCCACCAGCAGTCGTTTTGCTCTGGCAGATGCATTCAGTTCTACCGGAAGTGTCGCTAAAGCAAATAAGGCGCCGACCGAGAAAATCATCACCCCTAGCCATGCTACATCCTGAGATTGCAAGATCAATCCAATGATGAGCAAAATCCAACCCAGATAGGA
>JBDKUB010000147.1:0-2454 GCA_039679915.1 Anaerolineaceae bacterium | reverse complement strand
CAAAAAACACGCCGAGCCAGTACATAAGCCAATGGCACTCCCCCAACCAATGCAATCAGGGTGGCGATAGCAGCCGCACCAAATGTCAATCCAATCGCATCCAGCACCTCAGGGTCGCCTAAGGTTTGGAAAAATTGGCTGGGTGATGAACTCAACAAAGTGCTGGCGAGGGGTAGCAGCACCATGAGCAAAATCAATCCCCCTAAGATCGAAAAAACACCATCCAATAAATTAAATCGGCGCCGCATTCCGAGTGTATAATACGGTATGGGCTTGCAAAACGTCTGGAGTTCATCGGGAATATTGGCGTAGTTATCTCCAAGGGGCGGGTCGAACATCGGATGGTGATCTTCCATCATGATTGCTTTGCCCTCTGGACTAAATAGAAAATCAATGAACAGCACTGCTTCCTTTGGGTGAGATGCCGAAGAGGGTATGGTAATCCCATATCCGATCTGTTCGCCGCGAAACTCGGGCTTCACCGTTGCAAATCGACGGAAATCTAATGCGACCACTACTTTGCGATAGGTTGGATTATAAGCTTCATTTCCCAAATTCACCGCATCAGGCAAACTAATCATTTCCAAGCCATGCTGCTGGATAACGCTTTCGTATTCAAAGGCATAATCCAGATCGCCAGATTCGAGTAATGCCAATAATTGGATGCTTGCACCACGTACGATCAAACCTGTTTCTGGTTTACTATCGAAGATCTCAGGGACGGTTATGGTTGTATGATCATCATCCGTGAAGATGGTTACCGGATTGGCGAACCGTCCATTGAACATATTGGAATAGATTTTAGGTTGTCGATAATATTCATTTGCCAGGGCAAATGCCATCAATGCCCGATATCCCGAAGCATCGAAGCGTGGATCTGCCATCCCTACCCGAATATCCCTTCGGGAAAGTATATCGAACCAGTTGTCGCTGTTTATTTCATCAGCATACTTGCTGTTTTCTGTGTAGGCGATGGCCAGCTTATTGGTCGCGAACGCGATATACCAATTGGCATAAGGCGTCCCGGTTTGTGGATTATTGACCGCGTACATTAGCATGGGAATCAATGATGCATCGGCGGTAGCCACCACATCGATGTTCTCGTGCAATTCACTGACATGGCGGATGACCTGAATGCTGCCATGATATTCTGATTTCACGTCTATATCCGGATAACGGGCTTCGAAGGCTTTTTCAAGATGATCGAATGGAATAATCAAACTTCCAGCAGCAAATACCACCAAGGGTGTTTTGGATGAATTTGAAGTCTGAGTTGTGTTTTGAGAAGAGACTGTAGAAGTTGGGTTGTTGGCTGGCGCCCCGCAAGCTGAGAGAACAATCGATAAGATGAATAAAGTAAAAAGTAATTTTTTAATGACCATTAAGATATCTTTCTTTCAACCAAATTCGACAATTTAACCTCGTACCCCTTCCTCTCTAGGAAAGGAAGGGGTACCCCATTACCTGGTAACCGTTATAAACTTTTTGCTACCAGGCATTGATTGAACATTGACTATTGCAACTCTATTTTGACTATCCCTTTTATCCATGCACTGCTGGGTAAATCGGGCATGACCAGACTAAAAACTCCTTCCTCATCGGTAAACGCTAAAAGGCAATCGGGGCTTGCTTGTACTTCAGCCAGGAATACCTCAGAAGAATAGCCATCGGAAGCAGTGAGCACTAATTTTTTAGCTTCGGGTTTTACTTTAGCCATATCTAATAAGGTGCTCAAACGGACGCCCTCGTATTCCATTATACCTTTCTTGGGATGTTCGGCGGAAATTTTCACAACTTCCAATGCACGCAGGTCGGCTTCATTAAGGGATAATTCATTTTCAACTAAACCAGTCAAGGTAAATTGGGCTGCACCAGTTGGTTCAGCTTCTTCGGTGGTTTCAACTACCGGCTCTTCGGCAGTTTCTGCGGTTGGTTCACCCTCAGGCAGCGGCTCGACATGGACAATGATTTTCTCGATGGCGCCCGCCATCTCATTTTTTTGCAAGTCGGAGCCTACCAAACGGAGTGGGAAGTATTTATCGGGTAGAGGATTTCCATTGACCGTATTGGCAACAATAATATTATCATTGCGGTTGATACGGGCAGCATCGAACGATACGGTATATCCATCAACAGCCACAACATCTACAGTATAGCCTTTTTTGGCCAACTCATCATTGAATGCTGGTCCTTCGTGGGCGATTTCATCATCTACCCTGCCCACCAATAACCACAACGGGATACCGACCCAATCCTGGGCTTTTTCATCTGTCCAGGTAACACCGTGACAATTCGGTGAAGCGCCTGACTCAAATGTAGCGCGATCCATCAACTCATTTCTAGCGCCTTCGAGGTGTAAGGACCATTCCTTACCCATAGACTTGATTTCGAGTTTGTTCACCCATTTAACCGCCCAGTGTCCATCGGTAACTTGCTTGGGTTCATCACTGATAA
>JBDKUB010000186.1:0-2030 GCA_039679915.1 Anaerolineaceae bacterium | reverse complement strand
AATTCCGGTAATGCACCGGTGGCGAATCCAATCACGGGCAATCCACATGCTAAAGCCTCGATGACCGAATTTGGGCAGGCTGCATTGATATCCGAAGAATAAAGCAAATGGGCAGAGCGGTCTATTTCGGGGATACGCTCTTTCTCCACAACGCCAATCCATTTCAAGGCGATATCCGTGGATTGCTCCCAGCGACGGCGAATTGCGTCTGCCACTCGCCCGACTATCATCAGTTCGATTTGGGAAGGCAGCCGTCGGTTGGCATCTTTCAATAAACCAGCCAGGTTTTCAGCCAGATGGACAGCGCTCTCCAAACCCACTTCATACCCTCCCATTAGGCTGCCTTCGACCAAAAGCAATCGAAATCGATCTTCAGGCCGGCTTGCATCGCCATAGGGTGAATAAATATCCAAATCAACGCCGTTGTAGATTATCGAGCAGGGCGATGCCGTCGTCCCATATACACGATTCCACCAATCATGCACAAATTTACTCTGATATACCAATCGATCTGCTAAATGGCGGCGGATAAAAGAGAGCAAGGCATTGCCATATTCGGCGCGTATATAGTGACGCAAACCGGTACTGAATCGCGGCGTACCGGCAGCGCGATGAAGCCAATTCATCCCGTCAAGGCGCTGCACAACAGGGATGCCCTGGCGGTGTGCGTGCCACAATTTTCCCAACTGGCGGGTTCCTCCGATGACCAATACCGCCTGATAAGGTTCATCCGACAAATCGTGAGTCACTTCAATACCGCGGGCAGCTAAACCTGTACATAATTTGTACCGAAACGATACCATACCTCCTACCCCCTGGGTAAAGGGTACAACACAAATGCGAGAACTCCCGGCAGATTTCATTGATCCTGGCGCACCTTTATTAAGTGGGCGGGAATGCCTGCCCACATCTCGTTTTCGCCGGTTGATTCCAACAATACGGAATTTGCACCGATGATACTGCCGCGTCGGACTCGCAAAATACCTTCGCGGCACAATACTTTTGCCCCAGAAGAAAGAATGACATCATCCTCGATGACGATACCCTCGAATTTTGATTGTGAAATTGGGCGATGGATATCCGCTCTTCCCGTACCCGCTCCCGGATAGATCTTGACTCGATCGCCAATGACGGTTTTCGAGTGAATGACGACCCCAAATCCGCCATGTGCCAGCTCGAAATCTTTTCCTATGCGCACAGAACAAGGTATTTCCACCCCGAGTAATTTGAGCAAATAATAAGCCAGCTTACCAATGACCGGTTTTCCACGCCCATATACTAAAGAAGTATAAAAATCCATGCTGATTCTCCAATAAGAAGCTCGAAACCGCCCGGTTAATTCTTATAATTCAGGATCGCTCTGACGATGCGCTCTGCGGCGTGACCATCCCCATAAGGATTCACGGCATGAGCCATTTGAGCATGCGCTTCAGGGTCATCCAGAAGGCGGCGTGCTTCGAATATAATCCGGTCGCGATCCGTTCCGACCAGACGCACCGTACCAGCTTCAACACCCTCGGGACGCTCGGTCACCTCTCGCATCACCAGCACCGGAACACCCAAGCCGGGCGCTTCCTCCTGGATACCGCCCGAATCGGTGAGTACCAGCGTAGCATATTTTAATAAATGCACCCAGGGCAGGTAATCCATAGGCGGCAACAAGGTTACATTAGGGAGATTACCCAGTATCCGCTTCACCGGAATTTGTACGTTTGGGTTAAGGTGAACGGGATAAATAAAATGAGCCTTTTCACCATAGTGACTGGCGAGAAATCGGATGGCAGAGCATATATTCTCCAAAGGAAGCCCAAAATTTTCCCTGCGGTGAGCGGTGATCAGGATGAGTTTTTTATCCGCTAAGCGAGTAAGGTTATCGGAGCCGAGGATGCCGGTTTGTTGCAGTAATGACAGCGCTTGTTTGGGTGGGGGAAGATTAACAATGAGATGCAAGGCATCGATGACGGTGTTGCCGGTAACCACAATATGATCATTGGGAATGTTTTCTTTCAGCAAATTCTGCCGAGCCCATT
>JBDKUB010000518.1:0-1781 GCA_039679915.1 Anaerolineaceae bacterium | reverse complement strand
GGCCGCCTCCCGCCATATCCAATACCGCTTCAGCAAGGTTCAAATGACCCATGTTTATATCGACCAACAAGGCTCGTGGAAACCAACGACCTGCGATATACACAAAATCTTCGTTCTTTTCCAAACCCGCCTGCAATCGCTCGGAAATTAGATCCTTATAGATATAAAGCACCGATTCTAGATTAAGGGAGGGGTCATCTTCTACGACTTCGACCGGGTTATTCAAGACATGGTTTTCCAATCCTGCTGCATATTCATGGGCTTCGCCATTCTCGAATAAAACTTGTATCACCTCGAATTCCCCAAAATCGGGATTTTTCCCCGAGCGGATATTCGTTACCTTTCCTTTACGCCAGGCTAACGCTGGAAATACCAATGAATCTTCCACCTTATAGCGATTCTTCGGTATGTAAATTTCTCCCCCTGAGCTTCGTTTCATCTCTATCAAATGTTTTTCGCGTTTAATGCGTTCGGCAACCAGTATATCCACCAACTCTTGGTTTGTAAGAGGTGTTTCGGTTTCTAGAAGATAATTGTAAATAAATTCGATATCTTCCTGTTCCAGTTCAAACGCTTCCCAATAATCTTCACGCAGCGTATATGGACTTATCGGCATAATATCAAAGCCATCCTATATAAAATCGAACATACTTATTCTTTGCTTTTTTAATCGAACAATATTATACTCTATGAAAGAAAAACTCGTAAAAAAAATATGAATAAAAATCCGAACGAACCAAAATGGGAATGTGTAGAAACAGTATCCGGAGACTTATATTCTGAGTTGATTCGTGGATTGCTTGAATCATCCGGTATACCTGTCATATTATCTCAAGAGGGTGCAGGAAGATCTGCTTATCACGTAACGGTTGGGCCTCTAAGTGAGGTCGAAATCATCGTGCCATCCGAATTTAGAGAAAAAGCCAAAGAATTAATCGATGATTTTTTCGCAGGCAGGCTTGAAAGTCAAGACGAGGATGATCATCAAGACGACAGCAATGTTGAATCGATAGATCAAGGATAAATATTATTCAACCAATCCAACGGATCTACCTGTATTCCACCTACCCACACCTCCCAATGTAAATGAGGTCCTTCTACCCTGCCCGTCTCTCCTACCTTGCCAATAATTTGCCCGGCTTCTACCTGATCGCCGACATTCACAAGAATTTCAGATTGATGCATATAACCTGTATAAACCCCCCAACCGTGATCGATCATGGTGGCATTTCCCCTTACGGTTAATGTCCCAGTATAAACAACAACGCCGGCGGCTGGCGCTAGAATATCGTCCCCGGTTTTACCAACGATATCCAAACCCGTGTGAAAATAAGAATAAGTGCTTCCGTTATAGGATCTGCGGTTTCCAAACCGAGATGACCAGCAATCGTTTGTTTCCAGACAAAATTCTTCTGAAAGCGATGAAGGAATTTGAAATTTTCCCTCCCAAAGCTTCTTTTCGGTCCTGGGAATGGTCAAATTCCGCCAATCTTCTTCCTCTGGTTGAGTAATCTCCGGATCGATGGTCGTCGGATCGACGGTTAAAGGTGGGTCGTAGGGATAATCCACCGAGCTTACATTGACCATTTGCGAGAAATGATATTCGGCTTTTCCGGGGATTTCAAAAGACAGCGATAATGGGTACAAACCAGGTTCGGTCATGGCATGCACACCCTGCAAGCAAATATAAGACCCGGGCTTCTCCTCAAAAAAATGTAATTGGGTATCGATAAATTGACCATTTATTATTACCCCTTCGGGTGCTGCAATCTTGCTGACAA
>JBDKUB010000181.1:0-6597 GCA_039679915.1 Anaerolineaceae bacterium | reverse complement strand
TCATTTCACTCGGATCCAACGCCATTTTTAGCTTAAATTGGGTTGATCCTTCGGCTGGCACGGTTACTTCCGTCAACGGGGTATCATCCATCGTTGAAAGCGTCAATGTAACACCAGGAACGATTGTGCGTTCCACAATCGAAGGGGTATATGTTTTACCTTCTGCTTTACTCACCACGGTAATCACTTTAGTTAGCACTTCTGGCTGGGTTACTTCTGGTGCACCAAATGAAGCACTCACTCCATCCGGGGTTTCGGAGTCGAACATGATGACGTTGTTAGTCAATGCATCGGGAACATTTACCCTGCCGGCGCCTACTCTTTGGGGAGCATATTTAGGTGAGCTCGGAGTAATATCGTAGGACGCCGTGTTCATCACATCCGCTTTGAGTTCGGCAACACTCCAGGTTGATTTCCATTGGCGCAGCAATGCCATTACACCAGTCATATGAGGCGCAGCCATGGAAGTACCACTTAAGCTGGTTCCTAGTTTTCCCGTGCGGGCTGATACAGAATAAATCGTATCACCTGGTGCAGATATATCCGGTTTCAGAAAAGAATCGATTCGACGTGGACCACGACTGGTAAAGGTTGATGGATTGTCGATTAAGGATGGATCCGATCCCGGATCAAGCCGCAATGATAGATGCCAGGCGGGATCTAACGTAATATTCACCGTCTCGGTTAATAATTTATTCGCCAATATTGTGCCATCTGACTGAAATATCATAGCCGATGGAATCGTTATCGTGGAGTCATCGCCACCCATTTCGAAAGGCGCTGTAGGGGCACTGTTGTAGATTAGAACAGCTTTCGCTCCAGCATTTTGGGCGTTTTTGACTTTTACAGTAAAGTTACAAGTCCCTCGCCCAATCAATGCAATTTTATTCTCAAAATAACCTGATGCAAAAGCGGTACAACCGAGCGCATTTGAAGTATTATAAGCTAGGTCGGCAGTGATTACTTGACTAAGTAGCGGTCCAAATCCTGCGTCAACATCTGGATAACTGCCAGCAATATCGCCGGGGGAATTCACTTGAAACTTACTATACAAATTTATATTCCCATCATCCTGGCTCGCAGCCACGCTGATGACACTCGTGCCAGTTGCAGGAGAACCGTCAACGTAATGGGAATCCCCACTGTTCCCTGCCGAAGCAACAACGATTACACCCGCTAAAGCAGCATTATTCGAAGCAATCGCCGTTGAATCATAACCTGTTCCATAAACGGAGCCCAGTGACATATTGATCACATCTAAATGATCATCGAATTTTCCATCCCCATTGGGATCAACCGCCCATTCAATCGCCTGGTCTGTTACATTAGTCGAGCCGCTGCAACCAAATACACGCAAGGCATAAAGCTTTGCCAATGGGGCAACACCCGGACCAATATCCATGTTTGTCGTGAAGGGTGTTGAATTTGTATAACCTCCAGTATAGGTGGATCCATCTGTATTGGTTCCATAGCCCGCTACAGTTCCCGATACATGGGAACCATGTCCGTTGCAATCCATAGGATCAGGATCGGGTTCTGGAAGACTGTCGGGGTCTTCGGCATCATAATCATCCCCAACAAAATCATATCCTCCCACGACCTTAGCACTGGGAAAACCATCGGTAGGCCCAGGTTCATCATCCGTAAAATCATTTGTATCATATCCAGTACCCGGACCACCAAAATCTGTGTGCAAGTAATCTATGCCGGTATCAATAATCCCCACTTTCACACCCTCGCCGCGCGTAAAATAATCTTCCCAAGCATCAGGTGCTCCAAGAAGGGGAACACTATAATTATTATCGATCTTTTTTGGAACCAATGGATAAATCGCTTTGACGCCTCGGATTTTGGCAATCTCTTTTACCTCAGCAGAATCCACTTTCATGTAAATTCCATTCAATACTCGTTGGGTTCGAAATAGCAACTGATAGGATATGCCTTTTTTGCTGAGGGCGGACATAAACGAATCTTGAGCTGCAGTTACAGCTTCGAGTTGGTCTACAGCCTCTTGATTAGCAACTTCTTCAGTTTCGGTTGCTCTTTTTTCGGAAAACGTTACTAATGAAGGTCGGTCAGCTAGTTCAACAACAATGTCAATCATCCCCGACTTTTTTTCAAATTGTTCGATTACCGAGAGCGGCTTTACCCCAGATAGATCAGAGGAGGTAAGATTAGTTAGACGCTCATGACTGCTTTGAATATGATTTGTTGGAGGTTCTTGTGAGTTATTTGGCGTAGCCATCGCGATATTCACACCAAGAATCAATGCAAATACCAGAAATAGATTAAACGCTTTCAAAAGATTTGCTCTCATTTTCCAATCTCCTGTTGATGAACTATTATTTATTGGGTTATGTAAAAACATTTATTTTTCTTTGATAATCACCTCCTAAATAACCCGATATTCAAGTTTCAATCAGTCACTTCCGATTCACTGATATTGGCTGGCATCAAACGAAAATCAACAATAACACCAAGCTAACAGATTTTCAGGTGAGCGCATACCCCAAAAAAGGTTTTTCGAGCAACCTCATCTCTCCCACAAGCTGCCATATATCGCAAAAATTGACAACGATTAGTACGTACGAATTGGTAAACCAGTATAGGAAAGCTGTCAATCACCAAAATCTGGTTATCAAAGAAAACATGGTTAAACACATGATGCCAAATCATTTCCTTTACTTCCCTAAGATTAGCCATCTCCTCGGTAAAGGTCGTGCGATGAATGGTCAACAAAGTGGGAAACCAATTCCTATAATGACGCCTATAAAAATTTTAAAAGCCTTAGTCTATATCAATTCCTCAGAATGAGCCAGTGACATATATGTGTAGATACTTCACTTTCATTAATACGAGTTGTGGATTTCTTGTTGTTCTAATTCGTCGGTTTTTCATAAAGTCGTCAATTAGGCAATACACTCTGATTAATTATACATTAATATCCACCTAGAAGCACCATTGAATTGGGTTGAATACCACATTCCATGTATATGGAGTTTCATTTGTTATTATAACCTCGAAAACTTACATACGGTTTCATTGAAACGTTCCAATAGAATTTTCACCTATGGGAACACCTCATCTTATTTTGATAATCCAGCTATGGAGTGACCGATACAGCCGCTCCTGCCATCTTCAAACCCAGCTCCGATTTGGTCGTCTTATCAGCATCCAGAACATCGACGATCTTCCCCTGATACATCACCGCAATGCGGTCTGCCAATGACATGATCTCATCCAGTTCAGCCGAAATCAACAGTACGGCTACCCCTTTATCGCGCATCGCCACGATCTGCTTATGAATATACTCGATCGAACCCACATCCAAGCCACGGGTAGGCTGGTTGGCAATCAGTAATCGAACCGAGCGACTCAACTCCCGCGCAACGATCACTTTTTGCTGATTACCTCCCGACAAATTCGAGGTGGGCATATAAGGGCTGGGAGTGCGGATATCAAAATCGGATATCAGTTTCCGAGCATATTCATCGATCGCTTTATTTTGTATCACAAATTTTATGCCAAAAGGCGGAAGATAATAAGTACACAATACCAAATTATCGGCAATCGGATAAGACAATACCAATCCATGCCGTTGACGGTCTTCCGGAATGTGTGACATGCCATTTTCGATGATCGGACGCGGCGGGTGATTTGTTACATCATTCCCCATCAATGTCACATGTCCGCTCATGGACTGACGCAATCCGGTCAGCGATTCCACCAGTTCGGTTTGTCCATTGCCTTGAACACCGGCGACACCCAAAATCTCTCCGGCGCGCACCGAAAACGAAACACCCCGCACCGCTTCTAAGCCACGTTGATCGAGTACGTGCAAATCATTCACAATCAATATTTCTTCAGTCGGTTTTGCCGGATCTTTTTCAACATTCAGGATTACTTCTCGACCAACCATCATGGCTGCCAAATGGGGTTCGTCCGTTTCATTCGGGGTTACTGTGCCTACCACCTGCCCGGCTCGCATCACCGTGATACGGTCGGCTATCGCCAATACTTCTTTCAACTTATGGGTAATGAAAATAATGGATACACCTTGAGAAGTCAATTCACGCATAATACGGAACAGATCATCCACTTCCTGTGGGGTAAGCACTGCTGTGGGTTCATCTAAAATCAAAATTTCTGCTTTTCGATAAAGTGTCTTGACAATCTCTACTCGCTGCTGCACTCCCACAGGAATATCTTCAACGTGGACTTCGGGGTCGATTTCCAGCCCATATTTTTGAGAAAGCTCAAGGACTTTAGCAGAAACACCCCGTCGATCCAAAACCCCGTTTTTAATTGACTCATCACCAAGCATAATATTTTCAGTTACGGTAAATACCGGTATCAGCATAAAATGCTGATGCACCATACCGATGCCAATTGCGATGGCATCTTTCGGGGAGTTTAGCACAACCGGTTCGCCATTTTTGAAAATCTCACCGCTATCCGGCTTATATAATCCATAAAGAATATTCATCAAAGTTGTTTTTCCGGCGCCGTTTTCACCTAAAAGTGCATGGATCTCTCCCTTTTTCAAATCGAAGTCCACATGGTCGTTCGCCAGAACGCCTGGAAAATGTTTCGTAATCCCTTTAACCTCAAGAACGTTAGTCATGATCATCTCTCCTGGCGTTACTTTTCATAAGGTGTGCCATCTGCGGCTGGTGCTCTTGTCTTTCCAATAATTCCGGTCATGATCAACATGGTCAGAACGTATGGGACCATACCCACCACCGCCGAGCTTTGTAAGAACGCCCATTGCGGAGGGATTAATTCTCGGAAAAACTGCAGGTTGATTTGCAGCGCTTGGGCTGCCCCAAACACCAGAGCGGCTGCCCAAGAACCAAAAGGCGACCAGTTACCGAAGATCATCGCTGCCAGTGCAATAAAGCCACGACCATTCGTCATCAGAGGTTCAAAAGAAGGCACCGATTCGAGTGTGAAATATGCCCCAGCTAATCCGGCAATCAAACCCCCAATGATCACGTTCATATAACGCATCCAATAGACATTGATCCCTACTGTATCAGCAGCTAGGGGGTGTTCGCCCACCGACCGGGTGCGCAATCCCCAGCGGGTATAGAACAGCACATAATGGGTGATGAAAACCAACAGAATTGCTGCAATGGTTATTGGTTGCTGATCGAATATCGTCCCCACGACCGGAATATCCGCTAGGAACGGAATGTGAATGCGAGGTAAAACGCCCGGTGCATGAGGCACTTGACCGCCAAAAATGCTTTGTTTTTCGAAAAACAACTGCCGGTTGAGAAACCCGCTAATTCCCACCGCCATCAAGTTGATCACCGTCCCACCGATAATTTGATCGACTTTGAATGTCACTGATAGAACCGCGTGCAGCAATCCCAATAAACCTCCGGTGACGACTGCTGCGATAACACCAACGATGAGGCTAGGTAAGGCTCCCATTTTTAAAATTGTATTCATGTAGATGTCTGCAAACCAACCAAAATAGGCAGAGGCTAACATCTTCCCTTCGATACCAATATTGACCACACCGGCACGTTCGCAAAAGACGCCCGTCAAAGCCCCCAATGTTAGGGGTGTTGCCACAGAGATGGTCGTCGCAATCATACTCACGATGATCACGCTGGGAGCCACTTCCGATTTTCCCACTACGACTACTACCCCAATTAGCACGATGATGATCAAAGCAATAAACGCAAATCGTTTAAATTCCATAATATCCTCCTATTTCCCCCAACCGCGAGTGAGTACGACTTGTTCACTGGGTGCCTTGATGCGGTAAATAAACCGCACAATAGCATCTGCTGCTACAAATAACAGAATGAGAGCTTGTATAACAGAAATCACATCGACTGGAATTTGGGTCAAGAATTGCATGCGGGTTGCGCCATTCCGCATGGCGCCAAATAAGAGGGCAGCGAACACCGCCCCTAAAGGATGACTTTTACCAAGCAGGGCAATCGCAATGGCATCGAAACCATATCCCTGAGAAAAACCCAATTCATGGCGATAGTTCAAAGCGGTTACTTCGATGGCACCCGCCATCCCGGCTAACATTCCTGAAATAGTCATGGTTAATATGATAGTCCGTGAGACATTAATCCCGGCATATTTAGCTGCATCAGGATTCGCTCCGGCGGTGCGAATTTCGAATCCTAACGTAGTTTTCCACAGCAGCCAATATACTAAATAAGCTACGATTAGAGCCAGAATAAACCCCCAATGGAAGCGATAATGGCTAAAAATTGCCGGAATACGCGCACTTTCGGCAATCATTGGCGTTCTAGCAATAACATTCAAAGGATCAGGGTCTTTCCAAGGGCCATTGAGCAGATAACTCACCAGATTCAGCGCAATATAGTTCATCATGATGGTATTGATTACCTCATGAGAACCAGTTTTGGCTTTCAACCAGCCAGGAATAGCACCCCAAGCTGCACCCGCTAACATCCCCGCGCCAATCGTTAGTGGTAAGTGAATTACAGTAGGGATGTTTGCTCCCAATAATTCCGGTAAGCGATAACCAACCCAGGCTGAAGCTACAGCGCCTAACGCCAACTGCCCCTCTGCTCCAATATTAAACAACCCACCTTTGAAAGC
>JBDKUB010000321.1:0-4308 GCA_039679915.1 Anaerolineaceae bacterium | reverse complement strand
AGATGCGCATAGCCATGCTTTCATATCATACTTGTCCTTTAGCCACCTTAGGAGGCAAGGATACCGGCGGCATGAACGTCTATGTGCGCGATTTGACTATCCAATTGGGTGCGATGGGGGTGCAAGTAGATGTTTACACCCGCTCTCAAGATGAGCATGTACCTCATATTCTGCATGATCTCGGGTATGGAAATAGGGTGGTTCATATCCCTGCCGGACCAGAGATACCCCTAAAAAAAGAGGATTTATACAAATTTATACCTGATTATGTACAAGGTATTTTGGAATTCTCAAAAAATAAAGGAATTCGGTATGACTTAATCCACAGTCATTATTGGATGTCAGGAATAGCTGCCATTGAATTACAAAAATCATGGAATATTCCATTCGTTCACATGTTTCATACTTTGGGAGTCATGAAGCAGCGTGTAGCGAGAGAAAATGAAGAAATAGAAGGGGAGTATCGAATTTCTGGCGAGAAAGAAGTATTAAACCATGCCAATAGGATTATCGCAGCAACTCAGGCTGAAGTAGCACAACTGCTATGGTTATATCAGGCAGATACGAATAATGTCGTCGTTATTCCACCAGGCGTAGATTTATGCCATTTTTATCCCATACCATCTGATGAGGCTAAAGAATTTATCAAGGTGCCAGTCTGTAACCGTATGTTGTTATACGTAGGAAGAATCGAACCACTCAAAGGTTTGGAAAACTTACTCAAAGCGATTGCGATTATGCGTGAACGAGTTCAGGTGGAAGCACCTCAATTTTGTCTGGTAGTTATCGGTGGAAATCCCGATCTAACACCGCAAACCACCGATACCGAAATGGCTCATTTACAGTCATTAAGAGAACAATATCACTTACAGGATTTTGTCGCATTCTTAGGGCAAAGAGATCAAAACACTTTACCTTACTATTATTCAGCAGCGAGCGCAGTCGTCGTACCCTCCCATTATGAATCGTTTGGAATGGTTGCATTAGAGGCAATGGCATGTGGGACGCCTGTAGTCGCTTCACAAGTGGGGGGATTGGCATTTCTGGTGCAGGACGGAATTACAGGCTTTACCGTTCCGGTGGATGATCCGCAAGCATTAGCCGATCGATTGATGAAATTACTCTATGACGATGATTTGAGGGAGAAGTTAGGGAAGCAAGCCGCAGCTTTTGCGAAACAATATGGGTGGAAGAATATTGCGAAAAAGATAATCGATTTATATCGAACGGTGCTTTCAAAAGATGGGAATGAATAAAAAATCACGATTCAACATCCCCAACAACAAATCATGTTAAATGATATTCAGTCAGATATTTTTCTCGGTTAGCTGAACGGGCAATTTTCCCGCTGCTGGTTTTTATCAACCAGTTCCTGCCAACAATATGGACATAACGCAGTGCAATATCCGAGCCGCGGGTTACGTGACGGCGAATCTCATCGCCGATTTTTATTTTTTCTTCCTCCGCATCCGTATCGACTTCGGCGATAATGACAACCTCTTCAGTTCCAATTTCATCGTTAAAAACGCCAAATGCCACAACTCTCCCCGGATGAACAGACGGGATTTCACTGGCTAACCTTTCTAGATCTTGTGGATAGACATTTTTCCCGCCTACAATGATCAAATCTTTTTTCCTACCGGTGATATACACTTCTTGATTGGCGATATAACCCAGGTCACCGGTTAAGAACCATCCATCGATAAATGCTTTTTCGGTCAAATCGGGGCGTCTATAATACCCGCTCAACATGCAATTGCTCAGTAAAGCGATTTCACCGATGTGTCTTTCAGGAAGCGTATTACCATGATTATCGACGATCTTTACCTGGGTGTTTTCAATTGGTTTTCCGGCTGAAACCATTTTTACAGAACTGGCTTCGCACTTGGCTACCAATGCGGTTTTACCTGATAGAAGGGATTGTCTTTCGATAAAATCTATGGTCAAAGGCGTATCGATACCCCCTTGGGTAACCGCGAATACATTTTCTGCCATCGCATAGCTGGTGGCTAATGCGTCGTCGCGAAAACCATAGGGTTTGAACCGCTCAAGGAACATTTGATGACTTTGCCAACTCATAGGTTCGGAGCAATTAATGACAGCTCGCCAACTGGAGAGATCGACGTTTTCCAAATCTCTTGGACGAATTTTTTGTGCGCAAAAATTATAGGCAAAATTCGGCATCCAACATAGGCTGCCCCGGAATTTTGAAATATATTGCATCAACTTGTAGGGCGCCCGCACCCAGTCGAAGGGCGACATCAATACCAGGTGAGTTTGCGTAAGGATGGGCATGATAAATCCGGCAATCAACCCCATATCATGGTAGAGTGGCAGCCAACTGACGATGATATCCTTACCATGTTTCGAGCTGTTCAATTGTAAAGCTTTGGAATAACTGTCGATTTGATTAAATATGGATTGATGAGAAAGAGCAACCCCTTTTTGTAATCCGGTTGTACCGGAAGAATGCTGTAATAATACAGTATCTTCACTGCACCGTTTTAGACCTTGAATTTGATCCATCGAAAAATTGTCGCAGGGATGAATTTGGCTTGTAGAAATAATTGCTCGAATCGATGGCGTGTTCTGTGCAGCGATGTGAACTTCATTTATAAATTCAGGGTAGGTGATTATGGCAGCCGGTTTGGTAATTTTGAATAATGAGGTGAGCGATTGTCGATAGTGGTCGGGTTCTAATTTTTCGGTTAGAAATGGCATGATGGAAGGAATTGCGCCATGTAAAATAGCTCCAAAAAATGAGTATATTAAATTTTCGCCGTGATTAAGGATGAGTATGACCACTTCTCCGGGGAGGATGCCAGCCTCCTCTAATGCTTTCATAAAGGCAGAAGCCCCTTGGAATAAATCCCGATATGTTATGGTCTGTTCCAAGTTCTGGTTATGGATTAGTGTAATAGCAGGCTTTTCAGGTGTGGTGAGGTAAGAATTGAAGATGTTTTCGGATAGCGTTGTCATGATGATCAATTATTGAAATTTCATCCTATCGATTGATTATGAAAATAAGATATTATTAAAAATGGTTAGAGTCTGCCACGGATCAATTCTGCCAGTTGCGTCAATGTATCGAATGTGTTCGCATTCAGTTCAGTATCGTCGATGTGAACCCCAAATGTATCTTCGACAAATAATGCCATATCGACAAGGTTGAACGAATCAATCAAGCCGCTAGATATCAACGGTTCGTCATTCGCTATCATGCGCTTGGGTTGTTTTAGTATTTTACTAGCGATATAGGTAGCCAAGGTTGGGATGATATTGTCATTCATAATTTTTATTTAATTGGATTGGGAATTGATATTAATCCAAATTGCCTCCAAAACTTGCAGCGCGGTTAAATTCCTAACCGGCCAGCCTTTTTGCATGGTTTCAGCATCATCGAAATGATTGGCTGCCCAGCTAATGTGAGCGCCATCCTCTTGCAAACCTTGATTGGGCAGTGATTGGACTGCAAGCCAATAATTCCAAAGAGGCACCTGGTATTCCATAGCTAATTTACAAATCGTCTTGTTGATAAAGTGATTTTTTTCAATATTATCCGCTTTGGTGGATAATACAGGGATTACACCGTGGTCTATCGAATACTCGATAATTTTTCTCATTTGCGGTTCGAAGCTTTCTTGATGAAAAACATCATTGGTGCCGAGGGTTATAAATGCCAGGATGGGTTTATGCATTCGATATTCACAAGCTAGAGGGGTTTCGTTCGAGAGACATAGTGTGTGATCTGCCCATAGAGGTGTAAGAACCGAAGAGGCGTTGAAACCTGATTGGGCTGCCAAACTGGTGCGACTAAATGAGCCGGAATAATATTGGATGATTTTTTTGAGATTAGTGTATTCACCTAATGAATAAAACCGATCTCCACGGTCGAAATCGCCTAAAAACCAGGTCGGGGTACTGCCGCAATCTCCGACTTTTGAGAATCGATGAGGGTCATTTCCTAAGGCAATCCCTGTTTGGTAAATTTCCATCACCCGCTGACTGATTTGCGGAATGACCGGTAATTTCATCCACGCATCGGGATCAAAAGAGGATAGGGTTGGCAGAATCAGTGGTGTAGATTGGGTTACCACGGGGTCTTTAGGGGGCAGGGATGTGCTTGTTGATCGAGAATTATTTACAGTCGATGTTGATAATATTGGCAACGTCGCATTGTTATTTTTCGGGAGAATAACCGGTGACGTTTTTGAAGGGGTGAAAATTGCCTGCTCTGGTAGATGAGAAGACTTACTCGCACAACCAGCCATTATTAAAATCGATATTATGAGTAAAGCTTTTTTGAAG
>JBDKUB010000090.1:0-4189 GCA_039679915.1 Anaerolineaceae bacterium | reverse complement strand
ACCCGCGTAAATCGAAAAGCTTCTAACCAGTTGGCATGTCTTGGCTTGATATCATATTTCTGAGCGATGGACAAAACAGAATTCGACAGCCACCATGAATACCATTGAACTTGCACCCCTGGTAATTCGTTGATTGTTTCATGAATGCGAACGGTTACCCCATTATTTCCGCCGTGTCCATTCATAAATAGAAAACGGCAAAATCCTTGTCGGTACGCAGAGCGAATAAGATCCTCTGTAATCGCGAAAAGTGTCGTTGCCTTAATACTCAAAGTACCGGGATAATCTAAAAAATAAGGGGCGCAGCCATAATTAACCGTGGGTGCGATTAAAACGCCCGTCTGCTGGCTGGCAGCATCGGCTAACGCCAAAGGAATTTTGACATCACATGCCAAACTCAAATAGCCATGCTGTTCGCAAGATCCCAAAACAAAGATTATTCGATTTTCCTTCTTCAAGTAATTTTCAACATCGAACCAGTTTAATTCCTCGAATCGCATGGATGCATCCTAACTTCTTTTATGAATATTGGGTTAATTATTTTTCTATTATTCTAACCATACCATAAAACCCACATGTTTAATGGGTTATTTCTAATAAAATTGATACAAAAAGGGACTGTCCAAAAAGCCATATATGTCATGTCGAGCGAAGCGAGACATCTTAGCATGTGTATGAAAAGACCTCTCGCTTCGCTCAAGGTGACAGCCTTCTTTTAGGACAATCCCTTTTATTCCTACAATATCTATAACTATATTACGATATTTACCAATTTCCCTGGCACAACGATGATTTTTTGGGGCGTTTTTCCTCCCAGGAATTTTTGGATTACCTCGCTTTTCAGCGCCACAACTTTGGCGTCTTCCTCACTGATATTTGCTGCCACCTCGATGCGGTCGCGGACTTTTCCATTGACCTGGATAACTAATGTGATGACATCTTCGATGATTGCCTGTGGATCTAACACCGGCCAGGCTTGTAAATGAACCGAATAGGGCTTCCCCAAGACAGCCCACAGCTCTTCGGCAATATGAGGTGTTGCCGGTGCCATCATCAGCAGGAAGATTTCCAATGCTTCTTGCCATTCTTTCGAACCCGCTGCGCCATTCTCTGCTGCCTTTATCATTTCATTCAACAATTCCATCAAACCCGAGATGACTGTATTGAACTCGAAACTCTCATAATCATGTGTGACTTGTTTCAGAGTCTGGTGAACTTTGCGTCGTAAATTTCGAAGAGTTTCCTTGGTTGGATTGCCGGGTTTCGGCATATTTTGATATAGCGCCCACACGCGGCGGATCCAGCGGGAAGTGCCTTCGATACCTCCACTGCTCCAAGGACCGCCCATATCCCACCGCGCAAAAAACATGAGATAGGCTCTAACGGTATCCGCACCATAGCGAGCGACTAATTCATCCGGCGCAACGACATTGCCCCGGCTCTTTGACATCTTCTCGGAATCCTCACCTAGAATGATCCCTTGATTACGCAGTTGGAGCATGGGTTCAGGACCTTTGGTAATCCCCATGTCCCGGCAGGCTTTATGGAAAAAGCGGGTGTAGATTAAATGCATGGTGGCATGTTCGATGCCTCCCGTATAGGTGTCCACCGGCATCCAATAATCATATTCCTCTGGATCGAATGGGCCTTTGTCATAATGAGGACTTAAATACCGTAAGTGATACCAGGATGAGCACATGAACGTATCCATGGTATCGGTTTCACGTTCTGCGGGTTTTCCACAGATGGGACAAGTGGTATTTTTCCAGGTAGGGTGCAGTTTTAGGGGGCTTTCGCCGGTTGGCCGCCATTCGACATCATCGGGTAGCAAAACCGGTAGTTCTTCCTCAGGGACAGCCACAGCGCCATGTTCCGGACAATAGATGATCGGGATTGGGGCTCCCCAATAACGTTGACGAGAAATCAACCAATCCCGCAGCCGATAATTGACCAGGCTCTTACCTATCCCCCGACTTTGGAGCCAGGCAATTACTTTGTCTTTGGCTTGGTCGCCGGGCGTGCCGCTGAATTCTTCTGAATTGATCATCGTTCCATAACCATCATGGTAAAGAGCATCTCGATAGAAAGGTCGCTGCCATAGCATTTCCATTAAGGTTCGATATTTTTTTACTTCACTGTTCCTCTGGCGGCACAATTCTAATATTCGCTGGCTGGTTTCCACCGAATCCCAGATTATGATTTCTTGATCGAAAACAAACAGCCACTTGGATCCAACAATTTCCACCCAGTGCCCCGGTGAAATGTAATTTTTTACAACTTGAATAAATTCATCAGCTTTCTCCACCAGAAAAGTGAAATTCCAACCTTCAGCATCTTTTTCACAATTTACTCCTAAGGGAGCTACGGCTTCGAAAAAGCCTTCCTTTACCGCGCTGTGATGAACAAAAGATTTGGTCAATCCATCCAGACGATCGATAACGGGTAAAATGGGTAATCCAAATTTAATAGCAAATTCGAAATCCCGTTGGTCATGGGCTGGAACCGCCATGATAGCGCCCGTCCCATAAGTCATCAGCACATAATCCGCTATCCATATTGGAATGCGTTTTCCATTGACAGGATTGATAGCATATCCGCCGGTAAAAACCCCCGATTTCTCTTTATCGGCTGCCTCGCGCTGAATTTCAGACTGGCGTAATGTCTGCGCAATATAGGCTTTCACTTGAGAGTTTTGATCCTGTGTAGTCAATTTTTCTACCAGGGGATGTTCCGGTGCTATTACCATGAAAGTTGCCCCCCATAAGGTATCCGGACGAGTGGTGAATACCTCTAGAGGATCCCCTTGTTCGGTATGAAAAATCACACTAGCACCTTCCGAACGTCCTATCCAATTCGTTTGTAATAACCTCACCCGCTCAGGCCAATCCAGGTTCGAGAAATCGAGCAGCTCATCAGCATAACTTGTTGTGCGGAAAAACCATTGTTCCAATTCTTTTTTAATCACTGGCGTATTGCATCTTTCACAATGCCGGTCTTCTCCCCAAACTTGTTCACGCGCTAAAGTGGTATTGCATTTCGGACACCAATCGACGGGTGCTTTTTTGCGGTACGCCAGATTATGTTTATGGAGTTGGATAAAAAACCATTCTGTCCAACGGTAATATTCAGGATCGGAAGAGATTGCTTCCCTGCGCCAATCGAACATCGCTCCCATACTGCGCAATTGTTTACGCATTTTTTCTATATTCGCATAGGTCCATTTTCGGGGGTGGATATTACGCGAGATGGCAGCGTTTTCGGCTGGTAATCCGAAAGCATCGAACCCAATCGGAAATAATACGTTATAGCCTTTCATGCGCATATAGCGGGCGCGAGCATCCGAAGGTGACATTGCCCACCAATGACCCATGTGCAGGTCACCGGATGGATAAGGAAGCATCGTCAACGCATAATATTTTTTCCGGCTTTTATCGATATCAGACCAGTAGATGCCATCTTTTTCCCATCGTTCCTGCCATTTAGGTTCGATTTCATCGGGTTTATATATTTTTTGATCGCTCATTTAACTACTCCTAAAATATGGCATGGTGTTTGCAACAAATGAAATTAGTCGAAAATTCATTTCACCGGAGTTTCCATGAATACTTATCCTGATGAAGTGTGGGTAAAACTACTAATCAGCCTCTCCAGGTATATCGATACAAAGGTTTCTTGTTCTGGAAGACACAGTGCCCAGGTAGCCTTTTGGGTGAAATCATTAGCACACCAATTCACTATGAGTGAAAAAGAAATCAATGGACTCTATTGGGCGTCTTTGCTCCATGATATCGGCAAAATTGGCGTTCCCTTGGATGTCCTATCCAAAGAAGGTCCCTTAGACAAAAATGAGTGGGCATTGATGAAATTGCACCCAACGATTGGTGCTAATATTGTTAAGCTGCTTAAATCAATCGAATATGTTGCACCTACCATTCACTACCATCAAGAAAAATATGATGGAAGCGGATATCCAGAAGGATTACAGGGTGAAGATATTCCTTTAGGCGCCCGTCTGTTAGCTGTTGCAGACGCCTATGATGCTATGACGAGCGAGCGGTATTATGCGAAAGCCCGTCCTCATGAAGAAGCACTCCATGAACTTGTACAATTGAAGGGACAACATTTCGATCCGACAGTGGTAGATATCTTTGTCGAAATTGTCGCCCCAATCACATGTTTTTAACAAAAA
>JBDKUB010000030.1:0-2837 GCA_039679915.1 Anaerolineaceae bacterium | reverse complement strand
AAGCTCAAAAGCTATTGAGCAATGAAGGGATTGCTGCGCGGGTTGTTTCCATGCCATGCTTCGAGCTTTTCGAGCAGCAATCCGAATCTTACCGCAGCAGCGTATTGCCGAAAGGTATCCCGCGGGTGTCCATTGAGGCTGGTGTCAAACAATCCTGGGGATATTATGTGGGCGAAAATGGTGCAGCCATTGGGATGACTCGCTTTGGCGCTTCTGCTCCATATAAAGCACTATATGAGAAGTTCGGTTTTACCGCTGAGAATTTAGTAAAAACGGTAAAATCATTATTGGTTTAGGCGTTATGAGAGACTTGGCAGATGCATCACTACTGCATAACTCCCCCTGCCAAGTCTCCATAACCGAATCGAAAATATTATAATGTAATGCAATGAAACATTAAAAGGAGTATAAAAATGAAATCCGTTGAAGGGTATTTTGTTCCGTGGGTGAAAGGTATCCCGATGTATGTTTCTGGACACATCGATTTAGCGTGGAAGCAACCGGAACTGCACCGTATGATGTCCAATGAAAACCCATTTCCTCCTTCAAAGAAAGTGCTTGAAGCGATCGAAAAATACGCAAAAGTAGCCAACCGCTATCCCGATCAGGGATTTAAAGTCCGCGAAAAAATTGCCGAGATCAATAATCTGCCTGGTATAGAGAATGTAATGCTTGGCAATGGATCTAGCGAAGTATTCGATAATATTTTCCGTTGCTTGCTGGCGCCTGGTGATGAAGTTATCCAGCACACCCCTTGCTTTGGCATCTATAAGTTGCGCTGCAATGTATTGGGCGGCAAGCTGGTGTCTGTACCCATGATTTATAAAGATAAGCAGCTTCTTTTCGACGCGGATGCCATCATCAATGCTATCACCCCCAAGACCAAAGTTATCGTTATCGCCAACCCGAACAATCCGACCGGTAATTTTATCGATCGTAAAGATTTCATCAGAATTGCCGAGACCGGGGTGCCTTTGATTTCTGATGAAGCCTATGTCGAATTTAGTGGATTGAGCAAGTCGAATGTGGATTTGGTGAAGAAATATAAGAACGTCATCGTCACACGCACGCTATCCAAATGCTATGGCTTGGCTGGTATTCGCTTTGGTTATGCTTTAGGTGATAAAGATGTCATCGCTCAAATTTCTGGTGCATTGATCCCCTGGAATGTAGGTACAATTTCAATGTGGGCTGCGCTGGCAGGGCTCGAAGATACCGAAGCACTCAAAGAACGAGCTGATTTTAACAATCAACAGGTAGCTTACTACGAAGATGCATTAAAGGATGTGAAAGGCCTGGATATTTACCATTCATATGGTAACTATGTCCTCTTCGATGGCACCGACGCCGGCAAGACCGGTAAGGATATGCTCGATTTTGCTCTCAAGCGCGGCATTATCATGCGTGCTCAGGCACCGATGTATGGACGCGACGGTTGGTTCCGCATCACCATTGGTACAGTTGAAGAAAATAAGATGGCTGTTAAGATCATCCGCGATTTCTTCGCTCAATAATTTATTTAGGAAAAGACCTGACATATTTTTTGCCAGGTCTTTTTAATTAATATCGGTGGTTTTATTAGTATATTTTGGAAATCCTATATGCCCCCCATTATTTACCATGAATAACTCTTCAGCGACAGAGTTGATCATTAACACCAAACAATCATGCCATACTTCGAAATATTTGATATAGAGTGGATTGCTTCTATGCCGGTGATTACGTTAAATACGATGAATGGGATTCTACACTGTGAAAATTCGAAAACCGGCGATTATAATTATTTTACTGTTTTTGAAATAGGAGGATCGATATGGCTTTAACGCTTGAGCAAGCTATTGCACGAATCCCATTCCTCAAAGATGCCCAAAACATCAAGACGAGTCTTCTAACGGGGGGGATTACTAATCAGAATTACCGCATCGACCTGGATGGTAAATCCTACATGCTGCGCATCACCGGTGAGAAGACCGATTTACTGGGCATAAAACGCGACGTCGAATATACTGCCAACCTGGAAGCCGGTCGGCTGGGAGTGGCACCTGAGGTGCTATATTTCATCGAGCCTGAGAAATACTTAGTGACACGCTTTATCAACGGAAAACACATTCCGCCGGAAGAAATGAACAAGGAATATAATATCCGCCGCGTGGCGCGCAAATTACGCATATTTCATCGCAGAGCCTCCCCATTGAACGGTGAATTCAATGCATTCCGACGGGTGGAAATGCTGACTAAAATTTCCAAAGAAAACCAATGCAGTTTCCCATATGATTTCGGTTGGGTGATGCAAAAAATGGATGAGATCGAACAAGCCCTCCTGAAAGATCCATTCACACCGACTCCCTGCCACGATGATCTACTGAATTTGAATTTCATGGATGAGGATGTAGCTGGAGGAAAAGGGGAGCTAAAAATACTGGATTGGGAATATGCCGGAATGGGGGATATCTTCTTCGATTTGAGTAATTTTTGCCACCACCACCGTTTCAATGATGACCAGGTCCGCTGTCTGCTTCAGGAATATTTTGGTGAGTCTACGTCCAAGAATTTTGCCCGCTGCAAGCTGATGTGGTGCGTGTCTGAGATTCATGAAGCTATGTGGGGTACCACACAGACCGGCATTTCCAAATTGAATGAAGATTTTCAGGGCTACGCCAATCTATGGTTTGCCAGATTTCGCGAAGATATCACGGATTTCCGCTATGAGCAGTGGCTGAGAGATGTAGCCGTGAAGTAGATTGCGAAACCCACGATCTTATCGTCAAGGTTTTTCACCCAATTTGAGTTTCTCCTGAATCTGATCGATGATTTTGGGTATATCCCATATACCGTCG
>JBDKUB010000463.1:0-5430 GCA_039679915.1 Anaerolineaceae bacterium | reverse complement strand
TCTACCATATAGTGTATGAAGATTCAAGTAAAAATTCAAGTTGCTTGGAGGATTCATGTCTGATATCGAGGAAACTCCGCCTGTTATCTTGATTACAGGCGCCTCATCCGGGATTGGAGAAGCTACAGCCAGATTATTTGCCGGTCATGGTTATGGTGTGGTTTTAGCGGCACGAAGAGAGGAACGCCTTGCTGCGTTAGCGGAGGAAATCATTGGGCAGGGTGGCATAGCATTAGCCATACCCACGGACGTGACTCGCTTGGAGGATATTCAAGCCTGCGTGGCGGAAACATTAGCGAATTTCCATCGCATCGATGTGTTGTTCAATAACGCTGGGTTTGGACGTTTGAAATGGTTGGAAGACCTTCAACCGCTGGAAGATATCGATGCTCAAATTCAGGTTAATCTCAAGGGGGCTATATTTGCCGCCTGGGCAGTGACGCCCGTTATGATCGAAAATCGGAAAGGCCATATTATCAACGTCGATTCGTTGGCTGGGCTAATCGCCACACCAACCTATAGTGTGTACGCGGCGACAAAATTTGGTTTGAGGGGATTCAACGAAGCCCTTCGGAGAGAATTACATCCGTGGGGGATTCATGTTTCGATTATATATCCCGGAAGCGTGGAGACGGAATTCAACCAGCACACAGGCGCCAGGCGAAAAACAGGAATCGCAACGCCCAAAAGATTACGGCTAGATGCAGAGTATGTAGCAAAATCAGCCTGGAGATTAGTCAAGCACCCTCGCCGGCAAGTCATTCTGCCAAGGTATATGGTAAGTGTAATCTGGATGAATTCGTTATTTCCGGGATTAGTTGATAGCGTTATAAACAGATTCTTTGTTCAAAAAGAGAGGGAAATAAAACATCCACCGTCAGGAAACAAATGAAGCGGTGGGTGTCATTCAGCTTGAATAAGGCACGTTATTTTCGATTTCGACTTCCGCAGTATCCTTTTGCAGAGTCTTGATACCATTTCTTACTTGATTCAACGATCGGTCCAATTCGATTTCGATGCGCTGGAGGGTTTCAAGCACATAGTCATCAGCGTCGCGTTTGATTTTCTCGATTTCGCTATTGGCTTGAGCGAGGATTTGGTCGGCGCGTGCTTGGGCTGCTTGAACTATTGCATCCCGTTCAACGATTTGTTCGCTTTTCTCGCGGGCTAAGGCCAAAGTCCGATTCGCTTCTTCCTGGGCTTGTGCTAATAAGCGGTCTCTTTGGGCTAATACTTGTTGAGCCTTTTTAACTTCTTCCGGAACTGTTACCCGCATTTGGTCTATTAAATCCAACATTTTCTCTTCATCGATAATTACGTTATGCGTGAACCACAGCGGGCGGCTCTCGTTGAGCAACTCTTCCATACGGTCGACAAGATGCAATATATCCATAAACAACCTCCCCTCACAGTGGTGCCTGAGGTTCTAAAGGGGTTAATTTATCTATAAACTAAAAAAGTATGCAACCAACCTATTGATGTTATTGCAATAATTATGCCAATAAATTATCAATCGCGCAATGAAGTTGAAGCAACGATTTGCTGGCTTTCACCTAATTCCTTGAACCGGGCTTTGAGGGCTTTCTCCACATGCGGTGGAACCATGCTGCTGACATCGCCTCCCAGGGAAGCAATTTCACGCACTGTAGATGATGTCAGGAATGTGTGTTCTTCGGCAGTAATCAGCGCCACGCTTTCTATCTCTTGTGCCAGACGATGATTAGCAAGAGCCATACGAAACTCGTATTCGAAATCGGAGAACACTCGCAGCCCTCGGACGATTGCATTGGCGTGAATCTTTCTACAAAACTCAACGGTCAACCCGCTGAATCCCATGACTTTTATTCGCGGGTTATTTTGTAATGCTTCTGCCACGAGGGATAAGCGAACTTCGGGAGGAAAAAGCAACGATTTCAATGGCCGGTCGTATACTCCGACGATCACTTCATCGAACAGGGTCGTCGCCCGAAGTGCAATATCGATATGACCGTAATGAACAGGATCGAAAGTACCAGGAAACAATGCACGGACCATGCTACCTCACAATGAGTGGAATTTGGAGCCGACTAACTAATATCAATTTTTGCCTCTCTCCAGGTATGTTGAAGAGTTGCCCATAATAGGTGATTTTCAGGCTGCTGTAATTCAGGATCGGTTTCGATGATCGTTTGAGCGTGTCGGCGAGCTTTTTCGATCAAATGAATATCAGCCAAATTTGCCAATCGCAAGTCAGTATATCCGGATTGACGAGTCCCTAAAAATTCACCCGGACCTCGCTGCTCTAAATCTTTCTCTGCCAATAGAAAACCATCGTTGGTTTGCGCCATTACTTGCAGACGTTCATTTTCTATGGCGTCCATCTTGTCAGGGATTAGTAAACAATATGCCTTATCTGATCCTCTGCCCACCCGTCCTCGAAATTGGTGCAATTGAGCTAAACCGAAACGATTGGCTCCTTCTACCAACATTACGGTCGCTTTGGGAATATCCACACCAACTTCGATTACAGAGGTCGAGACAAGAATAGCATATTCGCCATTCCGAAAGCGTTCCATTACATCGTCTTTCTCATCTTGCTTCATCCTACCATGTAATAAACCGATGGCATATTGAGGGAATACATAATTCTTCAAACGATTATATTCTTCCACAGCCGATTTGCTATCGGAATTTTGGCTTTCTTCAACGAGCGGGTATATGATGAAAGCTTGAAAACCAGTTTCGATCTGGCTATTTATCAGGCGATAAGCCCTTTCGCGTTCACGTGGAGCCAGGATATAGGTTTCAACAGGTTGTCTTCCCGGTGGCATTTCATCGAGGAGGGTAAGGTCTAAATCACCATAAATCGTCAATGCCAGTGTGCGGGGAATCGGAGTGGCTGTCATGACTAAGATATGAGGCTCATTCCCTTTGGACCGTAATAAGGCACGCTGTTCGACTCCAAAGCGGTGCTGTTCATCGATGACGATCATTTGCAGATTTTTGAATTCCACCGGCGACTCGATCAAAGCATGTGTGCCAATCACGCATTTTATCCAACCTTGCGATAATCCCGCTTTTATTTCTTCCTTTTCGGCTTCAGGTGTAGAGCCGATCAAAAGCCGAACTTCTTTATCATTTAGATCGAGCATTCGTTTTAGATTTTTATAATGCTGGTCTGCCAGAATGCTGGTAGGTGCCATAACCGCGGCTTGCGCGCCTTGTTGGGTTACCAAGCTGATTGCATAGGCTGCTACGGCGGTTTTTCCAGAGCCGACATCGCCTTGTAAAAGGCGATTCATCGGGCGTCCGCTATTTAAATCTGAACGAATATCTTGAATGGCTCGGATTTGTGCGTTGGTCAAGGTATAGGGTAATCGCGCCGCAAATGAATTCACACTCTCATCTGTAGAGGGAAAGGGAGTAGCTGTTCGATTTTGCCATAATAATTTTTGGCGCATTACGCCTAATTGCAGGAAGAATATTTCGTCGAAAGCCAAACGATGCTGAGCAGCTTTTAGAGATTCCCACGAATCAGGATAATGGATTTGGATAAGCGCTGTGGTTAAATCGACCAGATTTGCAGAATTAATGATGTGTTCCGGAAGATAATCTTGGATTCTTGGTGCCCAATATAACACCACCTGGTTGATTATCCTTCTCAACCAATTTTGAGATATATCTTGGGTGAGGGGATAAACGGGTACGATGCGATTGGTCTGAAGTTGCTGCTGGTCGAGTTGTTCCCATTCGGGGTTAGTCATCACCATTCTGCCTAGATACTGGTCGATTTTCCCGGAAATGGATATTTGCTGTCCATTGTGGAGTTTATTTACATCCCACCGGTTAAACCAGATGACTCGCAGTCCGGCTGAACCATCATGAATGATACCTTCGGTGAGGCGGGTTTTACCATCCTTGGTTTTTCTGGAGGTAATTTGATCGATGGTACCTATGATCGTGACAACATCCCCATACACCAAGCGGTTGATAGGTTTGAGCTGAGTATAGTCAATATACTTGCGGGGGAAGTGATAGAGCAAATCCTCCAAGTTGAATAATTGCAGGCGTTTAAGCGTTTGAGCATGTTTAGGGCCAATACCATGAATAGCCGTCAACGGGGCATTGAGTTTGGATAACGGTTCTCGTTTTATTTCGCTTTGAACCGGTTTTTCTTTGAGTTTGGTTGTATCGACAGATGCTTCTATTTCTTTTGGTGGTTGGATATCAACTGGAGGATGCTCTGTTGCAGAGAATGAAGGTGTGGTTTTAACTGCCGGGATTTTTTTCTTTTTCTCGAGCGGGGGTAAATCCGGAAATTCTTTTTGCAGCCTGCTCCAAATGCCGTCCAGCATTTCAGACCGGGATGTTTCACTCAGGTGGTTATAATCCCGCAAGCGCTGATTGATCATTTCAACAATTTCTTTGGGGAGATTTTCAGCTATAGCTTCAGCTTCCCATGTTTCCAAAATTCGGTCGATTCCCCCCATGATGGCTTTGTTATCGTAACCGCGTTCATCTTCTAGCTCAAAATATTTTTTTAATTTATTAATGGATGACTTCATTTGTTGTATTTTACCAGCGTAATACAGCCATAGGAACACCAAATTTGTTCCTTGTGCTATGGATTATGTTATTCATAGGCTAAATATCAGGGAGATGATTTCTTCAAGACTGCCACATATCCAAGCCCATTCGGTCCAACATGCGACCCAATTACCGTGGTCACGTTGACAATCATAGGCTTGAAAATTGTTTTCATATGATAAGCGTCCAATAATTGGTGGGCAGTATTTTCAGCATTGGTGTGTAAAATAGCAAGGCGCTCCAAAGGACCTAAGTTTATTAGCATTTCCAGTATACGCAAGAATCCCTTATGAGAGGTACGCGTTTCACCGAGACTCACTACTTCTCCCTTTTTTACTTCCACAAAGGGTTTGATGCTAAGGAAACCGCCTAAGCGAGCACGTGCCCAATTGACCCGTCCACTTCGGCGAATATACTCCAAAGTATCCAGCATAGCCACCAGGTGAATACGTTTCTTCATCTCATTCAACAGAGAAAGGATCGTATCAACCGTAGCACCCCGGGCAGCCGCTTCTGCCGCGGCTAATACTTGAAAACCCAATCCTAAACTAAGATTCTCGCTATCATATATACTGACCCGTTTATTGAATGCTGCGGCTGCCATGGTCGCTGCATTCAATATTCCCGTAAATTGTAACGGAGGATGAATTGAAATGATATGGTTGTATCCTTGGTGAAATAATTTTTCATACATTTGATGATATACGCCGGCTGATGCAGTTGCCGTGGTAGGAAAGTTTTTCATTTCAGGTAGTGCGGAATAGAAATCCTGGCGAGACATCCCTTTGCCATCTTCGACGGCTTTGCCATCGATCACGACCAAATTGGGAATAATGTTAACTTCCGCATCTTCTGCCAATTTTT
>JBDKUB010000482.1:0-2994 GCA_039679915.1 Anaerolineaceae bacterium | reverse complement strand
TATGCCTTGCTTTACCCTCGAACAATGTGATGGCAAGCGAGCTGGCAGAAGGCAAAGTGGTGTTTGGGGGCACCTACAAATTGGAGAGTGGCGAATCTTTGGATGGCGATCTGGTAATATTCGGAGCCCCCTCAACCTTAATGGAAGATTCAGTTGTGGAGGGGGATGTTGTTTTATTTGGCGCAAACCTGGATGTCAGTGGTGAAATCAATGGGGACGTGGTCAGTATAGGCGGGTTGATTACTTTGAACGACACTGCAAAGATCGATGGTGACGTAATCACCATTGGAGCTAACATGGATAAGTCGGATGGTGCGCTCATTACAGGGGATGTCTTGGATGTCACTCATTCGTTACCCAACATGGTGCACGTTTTTAAAATCACCCCCGACATATTCCCTGAAGTGAACATTATTTGGTTTGTACTGAGAATCTTCTTATGGGCTGCTTTAGCTACTCTGATTGTCCTCTTCGTTCCTAATGCTTGTGGCAGAGTTGCGCAAGCGTTTACCCAGCAGCCTTTAATTGCAGGTGGATTGGGTTTACTCACCATCATTTTAGCTATTCCCCTGACCATAATATTCATAATCACGATCATTTTTTCTCCTTTGGGGTTATTCCTCCTTTTGGTGTTGGGAATATCATGGGCTTTTGGCTTGATTTCCATTGGTTTGGAAATTGGTAAGCGGCTGGTCTCGATGATAAAACGGGATTGGGCTGACCCCGTTTCAGCTTTCCTGGGGACATTTATATTGATTTTTGTTCTTGGGTATTTCAATCAATTGATTCCGTGTATTGGCTGGATGTTTTCGGCTGTGGTTGGGATGATTGGATTAGGCGCCGTCATAATGACTCGTTTTGGGACACAATCCTATACTGTTACTTCAGCGCCCCCTTTGACCAAGACACCTGCGCCTGTGACACAGCCCCCTGTCAATGCACCCGTTCCAATGCTCGAAGAGCCTGAACATAAAGGGGAGCCCCCAAGTCCTAAAGAGGATCAAAACGCAGGATAAATATCGTGAATTCATGGATGATAAAAATCTAGCTAAAATAATTAATCACCCCGGCTACAGGATTTCTCAACTGGTGGTTGGGGTGGTTTTCATTCTCAATATTTCATGCGCCGTGTCGTTTATCTTTCAACCCGAGAGGTACATGGGCGGCTTTGAAATTGGCGGTTTACAGGGACGCGTTCTGACCCAGGCTGTGGGCATTCTTTTTTTGATGTGGAATGTCACCTACCCTTTGGTTATTCTTAATCCTTACCGGCACAAAACGCTTTTTGCAGTGATTTTAATTCAGCAAGCTATTGGTTTGTTGGGAGAAAGCTGGCTGATGCTAACTCTGCCTGCTGGGCATGCTGCATTACGGGCAACAGGGTTGCGGTTTATTTTTTTCGATGGAGCAGGCCTTATCTTGATGGGGGCGGCGTATTTTGTCCTTATAAAGCAGCCGATAAGGTCGTTTGATAAACCACACCAATGATGATCAATCCTTGACCGATATGATATGCCATCATTGAAATAACCCGGCGTATTTGCATGTCGGGCAGATATCGATTGATGGCAACCATCGAATCGGATATATAGAATAGAAATGCTCCCATAGTTACCATGAGGGATGGGATGAACAACCATGCATCACTGGTGAGGGTGAGGGCGGCGCAAAATAACATGACACTGATTGCTATGATGTATAACAGAACAGGTATCTTGGATTTCACTTGGTTAAAATAGATTTTTTGGCTGGTCACTAAACGATACATGGTATACGATGACACGCCTATCATCAGGAATATCAATACACTGGCAAGGTTGATATTCAGGTCGAAGTAAATAAAGCCCGTAATATAAGATAAATGTGCCAGTAAGAAGAAAACCAAGCCTTCCGTAAATAAACTTTTTGGAAGCATCAGAAAGATATCCCCAACCAGCGAAAAAAATACACTAAGAGCAAACCAGACACTCCCATTCTCGAAGTGGGTTGAAAGGAATAAAAAAATGAACAATACCAGCATCACCGCTGGTTTGCAAATATATTCCAGGTTTTTGATTTTTTTTGCAACCGCGAACCAATCGACAACACAAATGATTAGTAAGGCATAAAGCCAGTATATTTCCATAAGCTTTTAGGAATACCTCAATCAAGTAATATTCGAATGAAACCTTAGCAAAGTGAGATAATCCTGGTTTGCGTTCACCACCAGGGATGAAAATATAATTTTCAAGGCAGCCAAACCTGATTTATGGCATCCATCGATCAATAACCGAAATTACGTAAAAAGCGTTCATCGTTTCGCCAATTTTTTCGTACCTTGACACGAATTTTCAAAAAAACTTTCCGCCCGCTCATGGCTTCGATTTCTTTCCTTGCCTCCGAGCCTATTTGTTTTAGCATACTGCCATTGCGCCCAATCACAATTGCTTTATGCGATTCTTTTTCAACAAATAAGGTAACTTCGATGTAAGCGCCATGCTCACCGCGTTCGGTAAATTGATCGATGCGCACGGCAATGCCGTGCGGGACTTCGTCTCTCAGCAAAATCAAAGCTGTTTCGCGGATGATATCCGCGACCAGATCGCGTTCATATAAATCGGTCACTTGATCTTCGGGAAAATAGGGTGGTGATTCGGGCAGGTTTTCTACTAATTTTTTCATCAATAAATCGAGGTTATCCCTGCGGGTAGCGGAAATAGTGATTACATCCATAGTTGGCGCTATTTCGGAATATTGGGCTATATGATTAGGAAGTGCTTCAGCATCACAGAGATCGATTTTGTTGATTACTAATAATCCCGGAATCTTCCTTTTTGCAGCCACAATCAGATCTGCTAATTGGTGATCCTCATCTGTAGGGGGCAGGCTGCCATCGACCAAGAAGAGAATCTCATCGCATCCCTGTAGGGATTTGGTAGCTTGTTCCAGCATATATTCACCAAGCTTATAACGAGGTCGATGGATTCCGGGGGTATCGATAAATATGATTTGAAC
>JBDKUB010000479.1:0-7138 GCA_039679915.1 Anaerolineaceae bacterium | reverse complement strand
CCCAATGAAGCTTCTGGCACTTCAGGAATGAAAGCGGCTATCAATGGTGTACTGAATTTTTCCGTGTATGATGGTTGGTGGCGCGAAGCTTATAACGGGATGAATGGTTGGGCAATTGGCGGTGATTATGATATCGAAGATCAGGAACGCCAAGATGAGGCGGATGCTGCCAGCCTTTATGATTTGCTGGAAAAGGAAATCGTTCCACTTTATTACCGCGATGTGAATGCTGAAGGAATGCCCATCGAATGGATGGTGCGCATGAAGGAATCCATCCGAACACTTTCTCCGCAGTTTTGCAATCGGCGAATGTTGAAAGAATATTTGGAACGATTATATTTACCGGCAATGAAAACTAATCGATTGGATATTCCTTAATCGAATAATAGAGAGTGAAAATTATGGACATATTATTATCCTCGCAAGCTTGGTTAAATGCCGGGGGGATTTTTTTGTTGCGTGTTTGTGATATGACCCTGGATACGATGCGTGTTCTGGTTGTGATGCGCGGGAAGAAATGGCTGGCATGGATTTTGGGTTTTTTCCAAGCTGGGATATTTGTTGTAGCAATTACATCTGTGCTCAGTAATCTGGATAATCCTTTGAATGTGCTTGGATATGCATCGGGGTTTGCCACCGGTAATGTGTTAGGCATGTTTATCGAGGAAAAATTAGCGATCGGACTTGTGCATATTCGGGTGGTTAGCCCGCATTTGGGAACCGCTATTGCAGAGAAATTGCGAAACGAGGGATTTGCTATTACCGAAGTACCCGCCCGAGGCAAAGATGGTATGGTAACCATGCTGTATTGCAGTGTCATCCGTAGAGATATTGGACGGATTCAAAAGTTAATCGAAGAAATCGATGCAGAGGCTTTTATTACGGCTGAAGATGTGCGGATTGCCCGCCGTGGATTTTGGCGGGCGTGATTTCACGGTTTTGAATTTCCTCATCCCATGAAATAAAAAATAAATATCTGGTTTTCACGATT
Source organism: Anaerolineaceae bacterium (assembly GCA_039679915.1). Lineage (GTDB taxonomy): Bacteria > Chloroflexota > Anaerolineae > Anaerolineales > UBA4823 > JAAZNS01. Next base: position 6,147 of record JBDKUB010000479.1, on the reverse strand, counting down.
GTCTTTATCTGAATATTGTCATATGATATTGATGACGATTTTGAATTGATATATTGCGATCCATTGTTTACTATATTGGTAAGCAATAGGGCGGATTGATTCGTTTTGGTGAATTGATTTTGGGAGGAACGCAGATGATGCGCATAAATCGCCGAACCGATTATGCGGTTCGGGTGATGTTGGCTTTAGCGGAACATCCATATGGTGCACGCCTTTCATCCAATATGATTCGGGATATCATGGGTGTACCGAAAGCGTTCCTGGAGAGGATCATTGCCGAATTATCTAAAGCCCAATTAATCGAAACTTTTCCAGGACCTAAGGGTGGTATCCAGTTATCAAAAAAACCTGAGACGGTGACGATACGGCAAATCTGGGAAGCTGTCGAAGGCCCGTTGTCGTTATCCGATTGCCTTCAAAATCCCGATTCGTGCCCATTACACGAGGATTGTCCGATGCGAGGTTGCTGGGGAAAATTACAAAAAGCCATGCTGAACGAGATGGAGGCAGTGACCATAAGCAATTTATCCACACAAGTGATGAGGAAAAGGACAATATGAAAAAATTAGAATTTTCCCTAAAATATTCTTTACTTCATAGAAAAGGAGTGAGGATTTAATGGACCCTACGATAATCGCTCGAATTCAATTTGGCATCACTACGGTTTACCATTTCTTTTTTGTGCCATTGACTCTTGGATTGTCTGTTCTGGTAGCGATCATGGAGACCCAATATGTGCGCACAGGCAAATCAATCTATAAGGATATGACCCAATTTTGGGGGAAACTCTTTGTGATTAATTTTGCGATGGGTGTCGTAACCGGGATTGTCCAGGAATTTCAATTTGGAATGAACTGGTCGGAATATTCCCGATTTGTAGGAGATATTTTCGGCGCGCCTTTGGCGATCGAAGCACTCCTCGCTTTCTTTCTGGAATCGACATTTTTAGGATTATGGATTTTTGGCTGGGATAAGTTATCGAAAGGTGTTCATGCTTTGGCAATTTGGCTGGTGGCTTTTGGTTCGAACGTGTCTGCATTATGGATATTGATTGCCAATTCCTTTATGCAAGAACCAATGGGGTATGAAATTCAAAATGGCAGAGCTGTAATGACGGATTTTGGTGCATTGATCACCAATCCAAACGTATGGGTGCAGTTTCCCCATACGGTATTAGCCGGATTTACTACCGGAGCGTTTTTTGTTCTGGGAATCAGCGCCTATCATTTACTTCATAGACGTGATGAAGAAGTATTTCGCAGCTCTTTTAAACTTGCAGCAGTTTTCGGCCTTATCTCGGTAGTCCTTTTGGTTGTCAATGGTCATGCTCAGGCACAAGAGATGGTGCGTTCGCAGCCGATGAAAATGGCGGCTGCTGAGGCTTTATTCCAATCAGAAGATCCGGCAGGATTATCTTTGATCACTATAACCGATTTATCTCAAAGAAAAGAAATATTTTCGTTCAGGATACCGGGCTTCCTAAGCTTTCTGGCGTATAACCGTTTCTCTGGAGAGGTGAAGGGAATTCATGATTTGCAATCAGAATTATCCCAAAAATATGGAGAAGATAATTATATTCCGCCTGTGATTGTCACTTACTGGAGTTTTCGGACAATGGTGGGGTCGGGTTTTTTAATGGCAGCTTTAGCGTTATTAGCTGTTTTCATCGCTTATAAAAAATCGTTCATACCTAAACCATGGATTTGGAAAGTTTTTCTCTGGGCAATTGCTTTGCCTTACCTGGCAAATACCACGGGATGGCTCATGACTGAATTAGGGCGAGCTCCCTGGGTAGTATATGGCTTGATGAAAATTCGTGATGCGGTCTCTCCCACGGTGGGAGCTGGCAGCATGTTGATTTCATTGATCGGGTTTGGGGTAATATACGCCCTGTTGATGGCTGCCGATATTTATCTCTTGCGGAAATTTGCCAAAGCAGGCATAACTGCCGAAAAGGATAATATCAGTGACGGTCAAGTTCCATCTTTTATCGGGACAACAGGGTAAATGGAGGGCGAGATGAATCTCAATATTTTGTGGTTTGTTTTGATTGCGGTTTTATACCTGGGTTATTTTTTGTTGGAGGGTTTTGATTTTGGGGTTGGCATTCTATTACCATTCCTCAGCAAAGATAAAGACCCCCAAAGAATAGATCTAAATCGCCGTGTAATTCTTAATACGATTGGTCCCCATTGGGATGGTAACGAAGTTTGGCTGATCACGGCTGGCGGTGCGACATTTGCTGCTTTTCCTCATTGGTATGCTACCTTGTTCAGCGGTTTCTACCTGGCACTTTTTTTGCTGCTGTTGGCTTTGATCATCCGCGGGGTAGCCTTCGAGTTTCGCAGCAAGGACGAAAACCCTCGCTGGCGGGTGATGTGGGATTGGGCAATATTCGTTGGCAGCCTGGTGCCAGCTTTCTTATTAGGTGTAACTTTTGCCAATATGGTGCGAGGCGTTCCTATCGATGCTAATATGAACTACGTCGGGACGTTTTTCGATTTGCTTAACCCTTATGCATTAATAGGGGGCTTGGTAACTCTGGTGACTTTTACATTCTATGGTGCACTTTTTTTATCGCTTAAAACGACGGGCGAAATAAGGCAGGCAGCCAGGAAAGCCGCGACGCGAATCTGGAGATGGGCAGTGCTGGCTCAGGTTCTATTTTTAGGCGCTGGTTTTATAGCAACAGATACCGTGGAGCGAGCAGGCACAATAGGGGTAATTATTCCACTGGTCGGGATTATTGCACTGTTATTCAGCTCATATTTTTTCTCCAGGGATAAGGAGGGGTGGGCGTTTGTTATGGCTGCCTGTTCAGTAGCGCTGTATTTAATTACCACTTTTGTCGCTCTATATCCGCGTGTTTTGGTATCGAGTCTGAATGATGCCTGGAGTTTGACTATCAAAAATGCGGCTTCTTCACCCTATACGTTGAGGATCATGAGTATTGTCGCACTGATATTTGTACCCATCGTATTAGCTTATCAAGGATGGACTTATTGGGTATTCCGCAAGCGAATTGAGCATAAGCCAGAAGAATTGACCTATTAAGGGATAGATTGAAACTCGATCCACGACTCCTTCGTTTGCTTGATAAGAGCAAACTGGCGTTTTCGATCACCATCGCCCTCGGTATTTCCGGGGGCGTATTGGCTATTGCCCAAGCATGGTACTTTACTCGAATTGTGAATTGTGTATTTTTGGAACAACAGGGTTTCCATCAAGCAATCCCTTTATTATTAACTTTATTGATTCTTATCCTCATACGGGCACTAGTAGCCTGGGGTTACGAGGTTTCGGGGAGTGCCATTGCAAAACCAATCAAGTGTTTTCTTCGAGTAAGCCTTTACCAGCGCATCATCGATAAAGGACCTATGTTTTTGAATCAGGAGAGTACGGGGGAATTGGTCAATACCGCCATCGAGGGAGTGGAAGCGCTGGATAAATATTTCAGCCAATATATTCCCCAGATAGTCCTGGCAGGGATAATCCCTTTGATCTATTTGATATTTATCGTGCCGGTAGATTGGGTTTCTGGGCTGGTGATGTTGCTCACAGCTCCGCTTATCCCAATATTTATGGCGTTGATTGGCAATAAAGCACAGGATTTGACCCGCCGACAATGGATCTCATTAAGCCGGATGAGCGCCTATTTTTTGGACGTTTTGCAAGGATTGCCAACATTGAAGTCCTTGGGAAGAAGCCGAGAGCAGGTAGGAATTATCTCCAGGGTAAGTCAACAATATACCCAAACGACGATGAGTGTACTGCGCATAGCCTTCTTATCGGCTATGACTCTAGAGTTGGTGGCGACCCTTTCTACAGCCGTTGTAGCAGTCCAACTGGGGTTGCGACTCCTTTATGGTTGGATATCGTTCGAACAAGCTTTGTTTATATTGGCTTTAGCGCCGGAATATTACTTACCTTTGCGTATGTTGGGGATACGTTTTCATGCCGGGATGGCAGGAGTGGAAGCCGGGAAAAGGATATTTCAATGGTTAGATGAAGAGAATTCAAATCCAAAAGAATCGCGTAGTAATCGTTTAGCTAGCGAAAAGTCAAATACGCGAATTACTCAGGGGCAAGTAAGAAGGCATTTGCTCCCACTCAGCGTCGATCAAATCAGAGAAAACTGGAAATCGCTGCCGACGATATATTTCAAGGATGTGAGATTTGATTATGAACCGGGAAAAGCTGCGATCGATGGGGTTAATTTACTCATTCAACCAGGTGAAAATATTGCGTTAGTTGGACCAAGCGGGGCAGGAAAAAGCACGCTAACGGCTTTGCTAATGGGTTTCTTACAGCCTGTGAGGGGTGCAATCTATGTAGGCGAGATAAACCTTTCACAAATTCCAATTGAATCTTGGCGAGATTATATTGCCTGGGTACCGCAGAAACCTTATCTTTTTTATAACAGCATCGCTGCCAATATACGTTTGGCTAATCCTGAAGCAAATCAAGATGAAGTCATCGAAGCTGCCCGATTCGCGCACGCTGATGAATTCATCCGCGCGTTGCCGCAGGATTATGACACGATGATTGGGGAGCGTGGGGTGCGCCTAAGCGCCGGACAGGCGCAGAGAATTGCGCTGGCACGCGCATTTCTAAAAGATGCACCACTCCTGATGTTGGATGAGGGTACTGCCCATCTGGATAGCGATACGGCTTCCCATGTACAAGAATCTATTCAGCAGTTGTCATCAGGGCGGACCGTGATCATTATTGCTCACCGGTTGACCACAGTCATGCAAGCCGACCGTATCGTGGTGTTGGATAAGGGAAAAATCGTCCAAGAAGGGACACATGCTCAACTTGCTAAACAGGAAGGGCTTTACCGCAAATTGCTCGAATCTGATTTCTATCAGTTTTCGAAAAGTAATGCTGCTGTAGGAGATGATGTTCTAACGGTTGATTCTTTGCAGACCCAGGTTACGAACCCTCAACTAAACTTCGATATTGATTTTGGTCATAAAACGGAAAGCCAATTTTTGGAAAAGAGCCGTTTACCAACATCCACTGCTTACTCCTCACCTTTGACTTTATTGGTACGTTTGCTGCGTTTGATTTTTCCCTATTGGGGCTGGATAGCTTTATCGGTGCTGTTGGGTTTTGCTACGGTCGCCAGCAGTGTGGGATTGTCGGCAACTTCTGCTTACATCATCTCGGCAGCCGCTTTGCAGCCATCGATTGCAGTGCTACAGGTGGCTATTGTAGGCGTACGTTTCTTTGGTTTAAGCCGGGGAGTGTTTCGCTACCTCGAACGTTATGTTTCCCATAAGGTAACCCTGACCATTTTGGGTAAATTACGCGTATGGTTTTATGAGGCGTTAGAACCCTTGGCGCCAGCCCGCTTGATTTTTCGACATAGTGGTGATTTGCTCAGCCGGATTATTGGCGATATAGCTTCCTTGGAAAATTTTTATATACGCGCCCTCTATCCGCCGTTGGTGGCTATCCTGACTGCAGGATTATTGGGCGTTTACTTGGGCATGTATTCATCCCGACTTGCTGCAGTCATCTTGATTATTTTTCTTGCTGCTTGCACCATTATTCCATGGTTATTGCATCAATTCGGGAGGAAACCGGGTAAATTATTGAATGAGAAACGTTCGGAATTAAGCGCGAAATTAGTGGAAGGTATCCAGGGGTTGGCAGATTTGCTGATCTATGGGCAGGGGCGTAATCAGATGGTTCGGATCGATGATGCCAGTCGTTCGCTTGAAATGAGTCATCAAAGGATGGCATCGCTCAACGGATTTCAAACTGGCTTGATAGGATTGATATCTCATATGAGTTTATGGGTTGTGCTATGGTTGGCGATCCCCCTGGTGGAGGCTAATTTGCTGCCGGGCGTATATATGGCAGGGTTAGCATTGGCAACCCTGGCTGCTTTCGAGGCTGTTGCACCCTTACCGTTGGCGGGGCAATATTTGGGAAGTAATCTTTCTGCTGCCAGCCGCCTTTTCGAACTGGTGGATACTCAGCCTGAGGTAATTGACCCTCCAAGTCCACTAGTGGTACCTCAGACATTCGATTTGGACGTTATGCATTTGTCGTTTCGCTATCCAGGTTCCGCTTCTTCCGTAATCCATGATATTTCTTTTTCATTGCCTCAAGGCAAACACATTGGCATCGTCGGGC
>JBDKUB010000464.1:0-4863 GCA_039679915.1 Anaerolineaceae bacterium | reverse complement strand
TTGCAGGTGGAGAACTCCGTTTACTCCGTCATTGCGAAGGCGAAGCCTGAAGCAATCTTTCGAAGAGCTCAAGATGGCTTAGTAATTTTTCCCCAATAAAGCCTCCACGATTACAGCGAGATTGCTTCGTAACCTTCGGTTACTCGCAATGACCGATGGTTAAAAACCGTCGAGCGAGCAGAATTTTAGTTGGTGTCCTTTAAGCAAGGGGATTTTTTATCTGAGTAACCTCACAAGATATTTCTATAAAAAATATTTTACTTGACAAGGGAGTAGCCCAAGATTACACTGCTTCGTAAATAACAGAGTGTCATAACCGAATTAATGCAATGGATAATTCACGCATATTGATCCTAGCCTGCGCTACTGTAATCGAAGAAATACTGCCATTATTACCCTCTTCGATGGCATATCGAGTTCTGGATTTTGGACTGCATGTCAATCCGGAACAATTGCGCACGACTTTACAGGAAGCCATCGATGCCAACGATAATCAATTCGACATCATTATTCTCGGTTATGGGTTGTGTTCGCAAGCCATTATCGGGATAAAATCCCATCACTGCAAAATCGTCATTCCCCGCGTGGATGATTGCATCGCTATTTTTTTGGGTTCCGGTGCTGCCTATCAGCAGCAATGTAATAAAGAACCCGGGACTTATTATTTGACCAAGGGATGGATCAAAGTGGGTGATTCTCCATTTGCTGAATATGAGCAGATGGTGGTTAACCAGGGAAAAGACCGAGCTGATCGTATTATGCGATTGATGTTGAAAAATTATACACGCTTAGCTTTAATCAATACCGGTCAATACAAAATGGATTATTACCGGGAATACGCGCGCAAAACCGCCGAACGTTTCGGCTTGCGTTACGAAGAAATCGAGGGATCACCAACCCTGGTAAAAAAAATGATCGAAGGTAACTGGGATGATGATTTTATCGTTTTACCTGCTGGTGAACCTGTTCAATTTAGACACTTTTTCCCCGATTTATACAAGCAGAAAGTGTGAACAATTCGAGGTATACCCATGATATATTCGGAAACAGACGTGAATTTTGAACATGATCTCGATTTGGTGAAATACCTCGAAACCGCACAAATTGGTCACCCAAAACAATTCAAGAAAGAACGCATTTTGTTTTGGCAAGGGGATCCTGTCGAAATAATCTATGTCATTAAGCAGGGCGCTATTAAATTATCATCCATCTCATCTGACGGTAAAACATACACCTATAGTGTCCTAGGCTATGGAGGATTGGCTGGTGCAGAAGCTTTCCTGGTGGGAAAGCCCCATCAAACCACGGCAGAAGCGATGGAAGATACCGATACAATCCTAATCCAAGCCTCGCAATTCGAACAACTGTTATCCACTAACCCGGAATTTTCTTTACTCGTAATGAAGAAGCTGGCACAGGAAGTTCACTTCCTGACCGGAAAAGTGCGCGATTTTAGTTTATTGGATGTCCAACAAAGGTTGAAATCCAGCCTAATTGCTCTGGCTAATGAACACGGCAGTATGACGGAAAAAGGAATCCGCATCGACCTTGATCTAACCCATGAAGAAATCGGCGAGATGGTGGCAGCCAACCGCACTACGATTACCGCTTGTTTAAGTGAATTGCGCCGTCAAGGGTATCTTTGGACGCAAGGTAGACGCCTGTACATCATCCCTCCCGATCATATTGAAATCTTGGATAATCTCGACCAAGCTGTTGTGGATGGCTCTGAAGATGAAGCTTCTCATTGGGCTTTGCAGTCTATTGCTAACAATATCGACCCTTTGAAATCATTGGAAGCGCTAACCAGTGGCATGCGCCGTGTGGATCGGCTGTTCGCCCGCGATGAAATCGATGTCTCGGATGTCATTCTAGCAGCCTATGCCATGAAAAGCGCTATCCCTATCATCGAACAGGAAATCGAAAAAACTGGCATCACAATGCAATACTTAGGTACGATTGTCATCGGTACTGTGCAAGGCGATATCCACGACATCGGCAGAACCCTGGTAACCATGCTCCTAAAAGCCAGAGGATTCAAAGTGGTAGATTTAGGATCGAATGTCTCAGCCGAAACATTCTTGGATGCCGTACGAAGTTACAAACCACAAATTTTGGCAATGTCCACCCTGATGACCACCACCACCCGCGAACCCTTCAAGGTTATCGATGCTCTATCCAAAGAAGGTTTACGGGATCAAATAAAAGTCATTGTGGGTGGCAGCGCAATTTCCGATAAAATAAGCCGCGAAATGGGGGCAGATGGTTATGAACCTACCGCTCACCGCGCCGTTGAATTAGCCTGGCGTTTAACCCGCAATCCTTAATTCTATCCAAAAAATATCGAGAATAACCAAATCCGTAAGTTTCATTATTAAATGTCGGGTGGACGACAATCTTCCCTATCCATTTAGTTTATTATAAATTCAACAATCTACGATTAACCATTTTAGGCTAATCTTTATTCGCCAAAAGTACAAAGGGAGATTTATTACTCTGCTATCCTGCCACCATTAATAATAAATTTATCTTCTTTTGTATGGCTTATTTCTTAGGTTCCTCCGATGACTATTTTTGTTTGATTTGTGCGAGATATGTCATTTACAGTCGAATTTGAACCCATCGGGATAAGGTTATTATGCGAAGAACCGCTTTCCATTGCCGAAGCAGCTCGTCGGGCAGGAATCAATTTACGCTCCGAATGTGGCGGAAAAGCTGTATGTGGAAAATGCCTTGTTCAAGTAAAACCGATTACTCCCGCTGCATCACCGGTTACGGAATCTGAATCCTCTCATATAAGTCCAGTACAAATCCAAGAAGGCTGGCGTCTGGCTTGCCGCACCATCTTGAAATCCAATGCCATGGTGCTGATACCTCATACATCACAAATCGAAGATCAAGTGGTGCAAACCGAAGGTATAAGCACTCGTTATACTCCACAGCCTTCGGTTCACTGGTATACAATCCAAATTACCCCACCTACTTTGGAAGATCAAACAGCCGATTTAGAGCGGGTTCGCTCAGCGCTATTGGCACAATATGGTGAAGAAAATATATGGCTGGACTTACCTGCACTTAGAGCGCTGCGCAATGGTTTGCGTGAGGGTAACTGGCAAATAACCATTGCACTCCATGATAAAGAAATCATCGCTGCTTTTCCGGAGAAGGAAATCGTACCTTTAGGTTTGGCAATCGATGTTGGCACCACAAAACTGGCTTTTTACCTGGTAAATCTTGAAACCGGGCATGTCCTGGCGACTAAGGGAATGATGAATCCCCAAATCGCTTATGGCGAAGATATCATGTCTCGCTTAGAAGCCGTGATGGTCAATCCAGATAACGCCAATCGATTACAGCAAGAAGTGATTAAGACCATCAACGATGTGGCAAAAACGCTTTGCGAATCTCAAGCAACGACGACAGACCATCTGCTCGATGTCTGTATGGTCGGCAATACTGCCATGCATCATCTGCTCTTGAACCTCCCGGTACGCCCACTTGCTTTATCCCCTTTTGTACCTGCCTTGAGCACACCCATAGACGTCAGCGCAGCAACACTAGGGATGAATGCAGCACCGGGAGCAAAAGTCCATTTTCCACCCCCCATTGCAGGATTCGTCGGTTCGGACCATTTAGCATTTTTGTTAGCCTGTCATTTCGGACAAGACACTCGGACGCGCCTGGGCATCGATATTGGTACCAACACAGAAATCGCTCTCCAGGTAGGAAACAGAATAGTCTCTTGCTCAACAGCCTCTGGTCCGGCTTTTGAAGGTGCTCATATCCGCCACGGAATGAGGGCTGCGATTGGAGCCATCGCTCATGTCCGCATAGAGAAAAATCTTCCGCCACAACTTGATGTAATTGGAAACGGACATCCATTAGGAATCTGTGGATCCGGAATATTAGATATACTCGCCGAGTTACATCGGGCGGATATCATCAACAACCGGGGAAGGATAGACCCCGATGTCCCTGGTGTCATCATCGAAGATAGCGGCTTGCCGGCTTACATATTGGCATCCGGTGAAAATGGTAGACAAAATATTGTCGTTGCTCAGGAAGATATCGATCAAATTCTTATGGCAAAAGGGGCTATCCGCGCTGGCATCGAAATCCTAATGAATACCATGCACATCACCGAGAAAGAAATCCAAGAAGTGGTTATTGCCGGTGCATTTGGCAGTTATTTGGATCCCCATAACGCCGTTCGGATTGGTTTATTGCCTGAAATTCCCTTGAACATTGTCCACCCGGTTGGAAATGCGGCTGGTACCGGGGCACGGATGATGCTAGCTTCAACAAAATGCCGTTCTCAAGCAGAAACTCTTGTCCAGAAGATTGAATATTTGGAACTTACAGTAGTCCCTGGTTTTAACCGATATTTTGCTAAAGGTATCCGCTTACCATCAATACAAACATAAATAAGAGTAAAGCGATGGGATACCCAACTCTTGAATTGTTTCATGGAATGTGATACGGGATTGGATAAAAGTAGCAGCCTATTTCATAGTTATTCAAGAATTTGAAAGGAGAGATCATATGTCGAATGAAAAATATCAAGCCATCAGTAAAGCCGTAACCGAAGGAGAAGACATTCTAACCGGAGACCTGGTCAAAGCTGCCCTGGATTCCGGCTTGCCACCTCTGGAAATACTCCAGCAGGGTGTAGTGGCAGGTATCACCAAAGCTGGCGAATTGTGGAAAGCCAACAAATATTTCCTGCCCGATGTGATCTTATCGGCGGATGCCTTTAAAGTTGGCATGCAAGTCTTAGAACCACAGTTGAAAAATACCCAGGCAGGGCAATCTCGAGGAAAATACGTCATCGGTGTAGTCGAAGGTGATATGCATGACCTCGGG